>JAKBCH010000084.1 GCA_021808055.1 Pseudomonadota bacterium
CGAAGGCCAGCCGGAGATTTCATATCTGGTGCAGCGCATCGGCGCGAAATTCACCTGGATGCATATCGAGAAGCTGCAACGCTTCGATGGCAAGGACGCGTTCGAGCGCCCCCAGGGTGAGGGCTGAACCAGAGCGGTTAAATCAGCTGCGTTTGCAGCAGATCTTCCAAATCGCTGGTATGGGTTTCCTCATCGGCGCAGATATGGTCCAGCAGCGCCCGAGTCTTTGGGTCTGCGGCGAAATGCGCGGAAAGTTCGCGGTATAATTCGATCACGCATTGTTCTGCGGCCAAATTTTCCGAGAACAGGCGCGGCAGGCAGCCTTTTGAGGCTTCCGGCGCCATTTGCCGCGTGGCAAGGTCGGCGGCGGAATAATCCGGCGTGCCACCCAGCTCTGTAATCCGCTCGGCCAGTTTCAGCATATGCGCGCGCTCATCGGCGGCCTGGGCGGCGCATTCGGTGGCCACCCATTCATTCTCCAGGCCATCAGCGGAAACGGCGATCATGCTATACCGCAGCACGCAGGCAATCTCGGCCGACATGACGGTTTGCAGCAGGCCAGCAGGCTCGCCGCCACGGGCCATCATGGTCTGGGCTGTCACGCGCAAACGCTGCACGTCCCCCAGGAAATGATTATCGCCGACCGCGCCTTGCTCGAACATCATCTGTCCTCAAAATATATAAATGAGAATCGTTCTCATTTATATATTCATTGGTAGCCTGCCCGGCCGTTTCAATCAAGTAAGACCGCCCGCTCCTCCTTTATCCTGCCCGCATGCTGCGCTAGAACCATGCCATGAACAATCATACACCCAACAGCCTGCGCGCCTGGCCTGATGCGCGCGGCCGCTTCGGCGAATTTGGCGGCCGCTATGTAGCTGAAACGCTAATGCCGCTGATCCTTGAGCTGGAACAGGCCTACCGCACCGCCAAAACTGACCCGCAATTCAAGGCGGAGCTTGAATTTTACCTAAAAGATTTTGTCGGCAGACCCAGCCCGCTTTGGCACGCCAAGCGACTTTCCGAACATCTCGGCGGGGCCAAAATCTATTTCAAGCGCGAGGAGCTGAACCATACCGGCGCGCACAAGATCAATAATTGCATTGGCCAGATTCTGCTGGCCAAGCGCATGGGCAAAACCCGCATCATCGCCGAAACCGGGGCCGGGCAACATGGGGTCGCCACCGCCACGGTCTGCGCGCTATTTGGCCTGCCCTGCACGGTTTACATGGGTGCCGTGGATGTGGAACGCCAGAAGCCTAACGTGTTCCGCATGAAGCTGCTGGGGGCGGAAGTTGTGCCCGTCTCCTCTGGTGCCGCCACGCTGAAGGATGCCATGAACGACGCCCTGCGGGATTGGGTGGCGAATGTGCACGACACTTTCTACATCATTGGCACCGCCGCCGGGCCGCATCCGTACCCAGAGCTGGTGCGCGACTTCCAGTGCGTGATCGGTAACGAGGCGCGCGAACAGCTTATGGAAGCCGAAGGCCGCCTGCCAGATGTCGCCATCGCCGCCGTGGGTGGCGGCTCCAATGCCATCGGTCTGTTCCACACCTTCCTGGACGAAGCCTCCGTCCGCCTTATCGGCGTGGAGGCCGAGGGCAAGGGGATGCACACCAACGAGCACGCGGCCAGCCTGAACATGGGCCGCCCCGGCGTGCTGCACGGCAACCGCACTTATCTGCTGCAGGACGATGACGGGCAAATTCTGGAGGCACACTCCATTTCCGCCGGGCTGGATTATCCGGGTATCGGGCCTGAACATAGCTGGCTGCACGACATCAAGCGCGTGGAATATGTCGGCATCACCGATGACGAGGCGCTGGAGGCTTTCCAGCTCTGCTCGAAGCTGGAAGGGATCATTCCGGCGCTGGAATGCGCCCACGCCATCGCGCATATCATGAAAATCGCACCCAAGATGGGCAAGGATGAAATCATCCTGCTCAACCTCTCCGGCCGCGGGGATAAAGACATCTTCACCGTCGCCAAACATCTGGGAACCACGATATGAGCCGCATCGCTGGCGTGTTTGCAGCCCTGCGCCAAGAAGGTCGGGGCGCGCTTATTCCCTTCGTGGAAGCCTACGACCCCGACCGTGCAACCTCCCTCATGCTACTGAACGGCATGGCGGAAAATGGTGCCGACATCATCGAAATCGGTATGCCGTTCACAGACCCGATGGCCGATGGCCCCACCATCCAGGCCGCTGGCCGGCGCGGGCTACTGGCCGGCGCCACGCTGAAAGGCGTGTTGGGGCTGGTGCGCGAGTTCCGCGCGAAAAACAACCACACCCCGCTGGTGCTGATGGGCTATCTCAACCCGATTGATTCATACGGCGTGGAGGCCTTCTGCGTGGATGCCGCGCGTGCCGGGGTGGATGGACTGATCATTGTCGACCTGCCACCCGAAGAGGCCGACCTGGTGCTGCCGCATGCCAATGCCAATGCACTGGATGTGATCCGGCTTGTCGCCCCCACCACCTCCGATGAACGGCTGAAACAGGTGCTGGAAGGCTCTTCCGGCTTTGTCTATTACGTCTCCATCACCGGCATCACCGGCACGCGCACGGCAAGTGCGGCAGACCTGGCGCGGGATATTCCCCGCATTCGCGCCGCAACAAATCTGCCGATCGCGGTCGGGTTCGGGGTACGCACACCTGCGCAGGCCGCCACGGTGGTGGCCCATGCGGATGCCGCGATTGTCGCCTCCGTGCTGATCGAGACACTCTGCAAGGAGAACGCCGAGGCCGTGATCCGCGATGTTCGCGCATTGGCTGAGGGCGTTAAGGCTGTCAGTAAAGCAGCCTGAATCACGGCGGGGAAGCGACCATGAATTTCATCAAAACACTAACCGATCGCCTGACGACGGGCCAAAAGCCGCCTGCGATTCGCTACGCGGATTTCTCCGCGCCGCCGCCGGACGAAATGTTGCCACGGCTGGACCGTTCAGTCCTGGACACCTCCACTCTCACCCCAGAACAGGTGGAATGGCGGCGCGATGGCGTGCTCATCCTGCGCGATTTCATCCCTGACGAAATAACCGAACCCTATATCAAACGTCGCGAGGCCTATGAGCGCCCGGGCGGCTGGGTGGAAGGGCATTCCTACCAGTTCGTGCCGGAGATGCGTCAACTCGCCCTTTATCCGCCGTTGATGGAAAAGTTGAAACTGGTGATCGGCGAAGAGATGATGCTGCATCTCTGCCTTACCAACTGGGTTACGTCGCAACGTGCCTGGCACCAGGACGATTACCTGAACCCTTCTTTCGTTAATTGCTGGTATGCGGCGGTGTGGATCGCGCTCGGCGATATCGAGCCGGATTGCGGGCCGTTTGAATATATTCCCGGCTCACATCGCTGGCCGTTGATGCGCGGCGAGAAAGTGCGTGAGCTATTGGGCAAATCTGGCAAGGAAGTGCATGAGCTGCACTGGCCAAAAACATCTGAATTTTTCACCACCCCGGCGGTGGAATATGAGATGAAACTGCGCCGACAGAAATCGAAATCCTTCCTGGCGAAGCGAGGGGATGTGCTGATCTGGCACGCAAGGCTGATGCACCAGGGCTCGCTGGCGAAAACCCCCGGCAAAGAGCGCCGCTCGCTCATCGCGCATTTTTCCGGTGTGAACCATCGCCCGGATATTCTGGAGCAATTTCGCATCCGTGATGAGAATGACCAAATTTACGTAAGGTTTGGCGACCCCGCCGCCTGAAGCGGCCAGAATGATAAAAAGCCCCGGCATGCAAATGCTGGGGCTTTTTTATTCCCCATCTGCTCTTGTCAGTGCCAACCCCCACCATGGTCGCCACCATCACCGCCGCCGTGCCAGCCGCCATCGCCGTCACCGCCATGCCAGCCCTCGTCGCCGCCGTACCAGCCGCCATCATGGTGGTCCCAGCCGCCCGGGCCGTACCAGACGCAACCAGAGAGGCCGATGAGAAGCAGAGGAATAAGAAGTAATTTTTTCATGTTTAATCTCCGCAAAAAGCAGGATTTCAGAACATTTCGTTATTTAGGTCCGCCTTGTTGGCCGTCGCGTGAGTTAATCAAGTGGCCGGGAGTGGGCGGGCTGCCATGCCCGCCGCCGCCCATCGGCGTGTAATGCTGCTCTTCATCAGGGGGCGGGCTACCATGGTCTCCGCCACCGCCACCACCGCCATGCCAATCACCGCCAGGAGGCGGGCCGCCATGGTCCCCACCGCCACCATGCCAATCACCGCCCGGGGGCGGGCCGCCATGGTCCCCACCGCCACCATGCCAATCACCACCAGGGGGCGGGCCGCCATGGTCACCGCCATCGCCGCCGTTATCACCACCATGCCAGCCACCGCCATCATGTTCGTGGTCATGCCCGCCATCACCGCCACCAAACACGCCTACAATGGTGGGACCACCGGAAACATAACCTGGCGAGCCATCATAATACTCCCCAGAGGGAGCGTAATACCCGCCAGAGGGGGCGTAATAGCCAGAAGAGTAGCCGGAGGAATATCCACCACCGCCACCATAGCCGTCAGAGCCATAAACACAGCCCGCGAGCAGCGGGGTTGCAAATAACAAGGGGAGGAGTGCGCGTTTCATAGCAATAATATAGTGCGCTCTGTCGTGGCTGCATTAGGGCAGGATTATAGCTTTCCCCAGGCAAAGAAATCTGCGTTCTCCCAACCCGGCTTGCCGTAGCGCAACGGCGTGCCCGCTGCGGTGAGCACCGCCCCGCCAGCAGCTTCCAGCACCGCCTGCGGCGCGGCTGTATCCCACTCCATGGTGCGGCCAAGGCGCGGGTAGAAATCCGCAACGCCTTCGGCCAGACGCAGAAACTTTAAAGCCGAGCCGATATTGGTAATCCGCGCCACCTTGTGCCGGGCAAGGCACGCGGCCAGATCCGGCGCATCCTGGTAATGGCGCGAGGCGAACACCGTCAGCCCTTCCGGCGGCACATGGCGGGCGGATATATTTTTCTCCATCCCGCCTTTTCGCCGCCAGGCCCCCTGCCCCACCACACCAAAATGCAGCTCATTCAGCGCGGGGGAAGCCACGACACCCAGCACCGGCGCGCCGTTTTCAATCAGCCCGATGCACACCGCGAACTCATCCCGCCCGGAGGCAAATTCGCGCGTGCCATCCAACGGATCCACCAGCCAATAACGCTCAGCCGGGGCGGTAATGCGCCCGGCGGCCACCTCCTCTTCCGCCACCACGGGAATATCCGGCACCGCCGCCCGCAGCCCAGCGGTGATCAGCGCCTCGGCCTGCTGGTCCGCCAATGTCACCGGGGTGGCATCGGCCTTGGTCTCCACGGCAAAGCCCGCCGCGCGGATGGCCCGGATGGCCGCCGCGGCCTCATCAGCCAAACGCACGGCGAGGGTAAGTAGCTCCTGCATGGCTTGTCTGTACCCCTGCTGCCATGGCTGGCCAAGTTGTAACCTGGTGGTATGGTCGCGCCATTGAGAGATGGAGGGGCACATGGTCGAGATTTTGTTCGGAAAACTGGCGCTGCCCAAGGATGGCGTGCTGATGCTGCCGGTGGGCGAGGGCCTGCCCTTGAGCGGCGAAGCCGCTGTGCTGGACGAGAAACTGAACGCGGCGCTGAGCAAGGCGATGGCGGCTGCCGAATTCACCGGCAAATCCGGCCAGAGCCTGAACATCTATAATGCCGGGGCTTATAAGCGCGTTATCCTCATCGGCGCGGGCAAGGATGATGCACCCCGCCGGGCGGAGCTGCTGGGCGCTGCCATCACCGCGGCCCTCGGCAAAGAAACCGAGGCGACGATTCTCACCCAAGGCTTCACGGCGGAACAGGCGGCGGAAATTGCCCTGGGGGCCCGCCTGCGCGCTTACAAATTCGATAAATACCGCACCACCCAGAAACCTGAAGAAAAAACCCGGCTTAAAAAGCTGAAGCTGCTCACCGCCGCGCCAAAAGACGCTGAAGCAGCCTGGGACATTGCCAAGGCCGTGGCAAATGGCGTGGAATTTACCCGCGACCTCGTAACCGAGCCCGCGAACGTGCTCTACCCGGCTGAATTTGCCGAGCGCACCGAGGGCTTGAAAAAACTCGGGCTGAAAATCGAAATCTTCGGCCAGAAGGAGCTGGAAAAACTCGGCTTCGGCACGCTGCTCGCGGTGTCGCAAGGCTCCATCCGCGAACCCCGCATGGTGGTGATGCAATGGCTTGGCGCTTCCGGCCATGGCGATGACAAAAAGAAAAAACCCAAAGACCCGCTGGTTTTCGTCGGCAAGGGCGTCACCTTCGATACCGGCGGCATCTCGCTGAAACCCGCCGCGGGCATGGAAGATATGAAATGGGACATGGCCGGTGCGGGCACCGTGGCGGGACTGATGTGCGCGCTGGCCGGGCGCAAAGCCAAAATCGACGCGATCGGCCTGATCGGGCTGGTTGAAAACATGCCCTCCGGCTCCGCCACCCGCCCCGGCGATGTGGTGAAGAGTTACGCTGGTAAAACCGTAGAAATTCTCAATACCGACGCCGAAGGGCGGCTGGTGCTGGCGGATGTGCTCTATTACGCGCAAGAGCGTTTCGCGCCAAAATTCATGGTGAACCTCGCCACCCTCACCGGTGCCATCATCGTCGGGCTGGGCCATGAATATGCTGGCATGTTCTCGAACTCTGACGAGCTGGTGGGCAAGCTTACCGCCTCGGGCGAGGCCGTGGGCGAGAAGCTCTGGCGTATGCCACTTTCCAAGGAAGGTGAAGGCTACGACAAGGAAATCGATTCCCCCATCGCGGATGTAAAGAATATCGGCGGCGGGCGTGCGGGCGGCTCCATCACCGCCGCGCAATTTCTGCAACGCTTCGTCAACAACACGCCCTGGGCGCATCTGGATATCGCAGGCATGGCCTGGGGGGCGAAGGATGCGGGGGTGAACCCCAAGGGTGCCACGGCCTTTGGCGTGCGGCTGCTGGACCATTTCACCAGGGGCTTTGAATGAGCGAATTACTGCTCGACACGATTCTGGGCAACCGTGAAGACCATGAATTTCACGAGAAACTTCACGA
>JAKBCH010000085.1 GCA_021808055.1 Pseudomonadota bacterium
GCATAGGCGAGGAAAGCAGCTAAATCCGGGATTTGGTCATCCGCTTCCATCTCGCGGGCGTCGATCAGCGCCAGCAAATCCTCTCGCGGTAGCTTGCCGGCGTCGAGCGCATCGGCCAATGGCGTGGCAAGTTCATGCGCGCGGCGCTGGCCCTGCACCACCTCCCGCCACCATTGCAGGCGGATGAGGGCGAGCATCGGGTTGCTCGCCACCTCTCGCGCGCGGGCGAGTTCATGATTGAAAAGATAAAGCAGCGCCAGATTTTCACGCAACCGCGCGGGCGCAAAGAGTGTTGCGAAATGCCGGTCGGGATCGGCATGGCGCAGGCGGGATAAAAGACTGTCATCGCTTGACGGGGGCATGAACTCTCCATAGCTAATCGGGGCGGCGAAACAAATTGGAGTGTGCCATCATGGCGTTTGAACTGCCTTCCCTACCTTTTACCACCTCCGCGCTGGCAGAAGCCGGCATGTGCCAGGAAACACTGGAGCTGCACCACGGCAAGCACCACCAGGCCTATGTGACGGCGCTGAACGGCTTTGTTGAGAAAAACGCCGATCTGCAGGGCAAATCCCTGGAGGAGATCGTGAAGCTTTCATACAACAAGGCCGATCTGGCACCGGTGTTCAACAATGCGGGTCAGCATTGGAACCATATCCTGTTCTGGGAAAACCTGAGCCCCAAGGGCGGCAAGATTCCCGGCAAGCTGGAAAAGAAGCTGGTTGAGGATTTCGGCTCCGTGGATGCCTTCAAGGATGCCTTCAAGGCCGCCGGTATAGGCCAGTTCGGCTCCGGCTGGGCCTGGCTGGTGCTGGCCGCCGACGGCAAACTGAAGGTCACCAAGACCCCGAACGGCTCCAACCCACTCGCCACCGGCGAGGGCAAGGTGCTGCTGGCGCTGGATGTGTGGGAGCACAGCTACTATCTGGATTTCCGCAACCGCCGCCCCGACTACATCACCAACTATCTGAACAAGCTGGCGAATTACGAATACGCCGAATCCAAGCTCTGATCTGAACAGCTAAGAAACCCCCGGCGCCATGGCCCCGGGGGTTTTTTATAACTCCTTGACGAAATAACGGACCCTTTTGCCGCCATCCAGCAATGCCGCGCTGCCTGCCTGCACAAAACCCAGGCGCGCATGAAACGCATCCGAGGCCGGGTTGGGCGGATATTCATTCACTTCGCACACGGCCAGCGTATGGCCGGCTGAGCGGGCTTTTTGAAATAACGCCTCATACAGTGCCGCAGCGTGGCCTCGCCCGCGCGCGACTTCATCTGTTACCACACGGTCGATATAGACAAATTTTAAAAATCGGCTTCGGAACCAAAGAAAATTTGGTGAGTCATAATCGGCGTTCTGATCGAAGGCGATGAGAAACGCATCCGCCTCATTGATCGCCGCGGCAAGAAAAGACCGTTCCAGCAATAGCCGGAAACGGTCTTCATCCGCGTAGGACAGTTCCTGCGCGTGCGCGTTGTTCAGCTTGCGTAAAGCCTCAAAAGCCGGGGAGTTTGCAGATAAGTTTGTCAGCATATGGCTTGAATCGCATGTGTGGACACACTCTGGCAAGACAACCGGGAGAGGTCAGCAATCCAGCGTGGCCTGGCGCTCCCAATCTGAAAGATACGCGGAGAAGGCATTCCACTCGCCATGCTTCAGCTTGGTGTAGGAATGCACGAAGGATTCACCCAGCGACGTCTTCAGGGTTGAAGAAGCTTCAAGCGCCCGCAGCGCATCCAGCAGGTTTAGCGGCAGACGCTTGGCATCCTTCACTGTATGGCCGTCCGTATACATGTTGATGTCCAGCCGCTTGCCGGGATCGGTCTTGTTGGCGATGCCATCCAGCCCCGCCGCGAGGATGGACGCCTGCAGCAGATACGGGTTAACCGCACCATCCGCCAGGCGCATCTCGAACCGCCCAGGCTCCGGGATTCGCACCATATGCGTGCGGTTATTACCTGAATATGTCACCGTATTCGGCGCCCAGGTGGCGCCCGAAATGGTGCGTGGCGCATTGATGCGCTTGTAGCTGTTCACAGTTGGGTTGGTGAGTGCAGCCAACGCATCAGCGTGTTGGATAACACCGCCGATGAAATGATAGCCAAGTTGGGAAACGCCAAGCTCGCCCTGCTCATCCTCAAACAGGTTTTCATCGCCCTTCCAGAGCGAGACATGGCTGTGGCAGCCTGAGCCGGTAAGGCCCAGAAAAGGTTTGGGCATGAAGGTGGCGCGCAAGCCATGCTTCTCGGCGATGGATTTCGCCATGAATTTGAAAAACACATGACGATCAGCAGTGAGAAGCGCGTCGTCGTAATTCCAGTTCATCTCGAACTGGCCGTTCGCATCCTCATGGTCGTTCTGATAGGCACCCCAACCGAGCTCCAGCATGGCATCACAAATCTCGGTGATGACATCGTAACGACGCAGCAGCGCCCCGGCATCGTAGCAGGGTTTGGTGCCGGTATCGAGCGGGTCTGAGATGGCGGAACCGTTTGGCAGTGTAAGGAAAAACTCGCACTCCACGCCACTTTTCATCTGGTAACCAGAGGCAGCGGCCTGGGCCGTTACGCGTTGCAGCACATTACGCGGCCCCTGCTCCACCTTCTGGCCATTCATATAAATATCGGAGGCAAGCCATCCCACCTCTTTTTTCCAGGGCAAAGGGGTAAGGGTTGAAGGATCAGGCAGCGCGAACATGTCAGAGTCGGCGGGGGACATGTCGAGCCATGTCGCGAAACCCGCGAAACCGGCACCGTTTTTCTGCATCCCCGTGATGGCGCAGGCCGGCACCAGCTTGGCGCGCTGGCTGCCGAAAAGGTCCGTATAGGAAATCAGAAAATATTTTAACCTGAGTTCTTTTGCCTTTTCGGCCAGCTCAATCGCCATTGTTGTCATTGCACCCTTGTTAGAAATTCTTGCCAGGTATCCAGTTGGTGCCCGCCAGCGGCACTTGCGCCATGGCGGAGGCTTCAAGCGTCAACGCCACCAGATCTTCTGGTTCCAAATTATGCAGATGGCTCTTGCCGCAAGCCCGCGCGATGGTCTGCGCTTCCAGCGTGAGCACCGAGAGATAGTTCGCCAGGCGGCGGCCAGCTTTCACCGGGTCCAGACGTGCTGCCAAAGCCGGGTCCTGGGTGGTGATGCCGGCGGGGTCACGGCCCTCGTGCCAATCGTCATAAGCACCGGCAGTGGTGCCGAGCTTACGATATTCATCCTCGAACTCGGGCGAGTTATCGCCCAGCGCGATAAGTGCGGCCGTGCCGATGGCAACCGCATCCGCCCCCAGGGCGATAGCCTTGGCTACATCTGCCCCCGTGCGGATACCGCCGGAGACAATGAGCTGTACCTTGCGGTGCATACCTAAATCTTGCAGCGCCTGCACGGCTGGGCGGATGGCGGCGAGAATGGGAATGCCCACTTGCTCGATGAACACTTCCTGGGTGGCGGCGGTACCCCCCTGCATACCATCCAGCACCACAACATCAGCGCCGGCTTTCACCGCCAGGGCAATGTCGTAATAGGGGCGGGAAGCGCCAACTTTCACGTAAATCGGCTTTTCCCAGTTGGTAAGTTCGCGCAATTCCAAAATCTTGATCTCAAGATCGTCCGGGCCGGTCCAATCCGGATGGCGGCAGGCAGAGCGTTGGTCGATTCCTTCAGGCAGATTGCGCATCTTGGCCACGCGGGGAGAGATTTTCTGCCCCAGCAGCATACCACCGCCGCCAGGCTTGGCCCCCTGCCCCACCACAACCTCTATCGCATCTGCCTTGCGCAGATCAGCCAGATTCATGCCGTAGCGGGAGGGGAGATACTGGTAAACCAAGGTCTGCGAATGGCCGCGCTCCTCAGGTGTCATGCCGCCATCGCCGGTGGTGGTGGAGGTGCCGACAGCCGAGGCGCCGCGCCCCAGCGCTTCCTTGGCGTTGCCTGAAAGTGCTCCGAAGGACATGCCCGCGATTGTCACTGGGGTTTTTAAGTGAATCGGTTTTTTTGCAAACCGCGTGCCGAGCAGCACATCCGTGCCGCATTTTTCGCGGTAGCCTTCCAGCGGATAGCGGGAGATAGACGCGCCTAGAAACAGTAGATCGTCAAAATGCGGCAGCTTGCGCTTGGTACCGGCACCGCGAATGTCATAAATGCCGGTGGCGGCGGCGCGCTGAATCTCAGCGATGGTGTGCGGGTCGAAAGTTGCGGAAAAACGCGGCAGCGTGCGGGGAATATGAGAACCGGGGGTGTCGTTCATGGTTAGTACGCACCTGCGTTGTCGACATGGAAATGATAGAGGGTACGGGCGGAACCGTAGCGGGTGAAGTTTTCCACGCTATCCTCGATACCGGCCTTGTTGAGTAAATCCGCGAGGATGGTTTTATCCTCCTCCGTCATCTCTTTTTTCTCGCAGTCAGCCCCCAGGCTGGCGACTTTGCCTTTGACGAAAAGCCGGGCCTCGTAGAGCGAGTCACCCAAGGCATCACCCGCATCACCGCAGACCACAAGATTGCCGCTCTGGGCCATGAAGGCGCTCATATGGCCGACATTGCCCTTCACCACGATGTCGATGCCTTTCATGGAGATGCCGCAACGGGCGGAGGCATTGCCATCGATAATCAGCACCCCCCCATGCGCTGTGGCACCGGCAGACTGGCTGGCATCGCCTTTCACATGCACAAGGCCGGACATCATGTTCTCAGCCACGCCCGTGCCCACATTGCCGTTAATGGTGACTAAGGCACCGTCATTCATGCCCGCGCAATAGTAACCCGCATGGCCAGCAATGGTGACAGATACCGGCACGGTGATGCCAACAGCAATCGCGTGGGCACCTTGTGGATTGAGAATGCTCCAGGCTGTCTGGTTCGTGTCAGCGGGCAGCGCTTGCAGGGTGGCGTTCAGCTCCCGCAGAGTGGCGGTGGCGAGATCGAAACTCACTGCGGGTTCCATGGATTTTTGTAACACCGCACTCACGCCGCGCGCTCCCAGAAATAGACTTTTGCGGGTTCAGGCTCGAATAGGCGCGCCGCCTCGATGCCCGGCAAACCGGCGAGGGCACGATATTCCGATGCAAAGGCGACATAATCATCGGTTTCGGCCATCACCGCCGGCTTGCAGGAGACAGGGTCGCGCAGCACGCCAAACCCGCTCTCGGTGCCAACAACAAAGTTGTAGAAACCATCCAGATCATTCAGTGCCGAGGTCAGCGCCTCATCCAATCTGGCCCCCTCGCGCAGCTTGCAGGAGAGGTAGCCCGCAGCAACCTCCGTATCATTCTGGGTCGCGAATTTGATACCTTCGCGGATTAACATGCGCCGGACATCATTGTGATTTGACAAGGAACCGTTATGCACCAGGCATTGATCCGCACCGGTGGAGAAAGGATGCGCCCCTTCCGTCGTTACGGCCGATTCGGTGGCCATGCGGGTATGGCCGATCGCGTGCGTGCCGGACATACCTGAGAGGCCAAACCGCGCGCTGACATCCTGCGGCAGGCCAACGCCCTTGAACAATTCCATGCGGCTGCCGACAGAAACAATCACAAGCTCAGACTGGGTTTCCAGAAACGCCTGTGCCTGTGCCGCCAGCCCGGCAGGAACACTGATCACGGCATGGTCGTCATGCATCGCCACAACCGCCTCCAGCCCGGCTGGCAGTGACGAGCCCTTAAACCCTGGTTTAACGCGCACGGTAAATTTCACGCGCCCCGGCGTGGGGGCGCCATAAATTGCGAAGCCTGCTGAATCTGGCCCGCGCTCGGTCAGCACGTTCAGCATATTCGTCATCAGCGCGCCGAGCTGCGGCTCCAACACTGGGTTTTTCAGGAACAGTCCGGCAATCCCACACATGCAGCCATGGTCTCCTTTCTTCGGTTTTCACGCTACAGGAGCCCCTCCAGCGCGTCAACCTTCAAGAATAAACAATTCTTTTAAAGAAACTGACGCGAGCAAATTACAAACTGGTTGAATTTGACGCCGAGCGGACAATATCCAGGCGGCATTTTTTAAACCGGGAATCTGTGATGCTTATTTGCACTGGCTATGGGGCAACCAGCCCTTCTTCTCCGTTGGCCCCGCTTACCTTCAACCGCCGTGATGTTGGCACGAACGACATTGAAATCGAGATCATGTTTTGTGGCGTTTGCCACTCAGACCTGCATTTCGCCCGCGATGAGTGGCATTTCACTCAGTATCCCGCCGTGCCGGGGCACGAAATTGTCGGCCGGGTAAAGAGCGTTGGCGAAGGTGTGCGCAAATATAAGGCAGGCGATCTTGTTGGCGTTGGCTGCATGGTGAACAGCTGCCGCACCTGCACATCCTGCCAGGAAGGGCTGGAGCAATATTGTGCTGAGGGGCTTACTGGCCAAACCTACGGTGGCACCGATAAGGCCATCAACGAACCCTCCAAGGGCGGGTATTCCGATCGGATCGTCGTCGATGAAAATTTTGTGCTGCGCATACCAGAAAATCTGGACCCAGCCGCAGCGGCACCGCTGCTGTGCGCGGGCATCACGCTCTATTCACCGCTGCGCCACTGGGGTGCGGGGCCGGGCAAGAAGGTTGGCATCATCGGATTGGGCGGGCTTGGCCATATGGGCGTGAAGCTGGCCCACGCGATGGGTGCTGAGACGGCATTGTTCACCACGTCAGCCGGCAAGGTGGAGGATGCGAAGAAGCTTGGCGCCAGCCTGGTGATCCTGTCCAAGGATGAAGCGCAGATGGCGGAACACGCCGAAAGCTTCGACCTGATCATCGATACGGTTTCCGCCTCTCATGATCTTTCTCCTTATTTCAACCTGTTGAAGCGCGATGCCACCATGGTGCAGGTGGGAGCCCCTGAGCACCCGCTGCCCATCCCTGTATTTCCGCTGCTGATGCGGCGGCGCAATTTTGCCGGCTCCATCATTGGTGGCATCAAGGAAACTCAGGAAATGCTGGATTTCTGCGGCAAGCATAATATCGCCGCCGAGATCGAGATGATCTCTATCCAGAAGATCAAC
>JAKBCH010000086.1 GCA_021808055.1 Pseudomonadota bacterium
GATAAAGCCGGAAGATTTCGCCTCTGTGGTGCCAGCCTTGGCCAAGGCCGGATTCGCGGGGGTGAATGTCACCATTCCGCATAAGGAAGCGGCTTTTGCCCTGTGCGACCGGGTAGATGATTTCGCCCGCCGCGCCGGGGCGGTGAACACGCTGCTGTTCACGCCAGCCGGAATCGAGGGCCGCAATACCGATGGCTATGGTTTCATCGCCAATTTGCGCTCGCATGGGGTGAATCCGGCTGCCGGGCCGGTGCTGATTCTAGGCGCTGGCGGTGCCGCGCGTGGCATTGGGGCTGCCTTGCAGGATGAAGGGGCGGAGATCGCCTTCACCAACCGCACAGCAGAGCGCGCGGCGGCGCTGGCGGCGGCATTGCCCCCCGCCAAAACGCTGCCCTGGGAAAACCGCGCGGCAGCGCTTGGCAATTACGCGCTGCTTATCAACACCACCTCGCTCGGCATGGCGCATGAGCCCCCTTTGGCAATGGATCTCTCCCGCGCTGCCCCTGGCCTCGCGGTGGCGGATATTGTGTTCGCACCGCTGGAAACGCAGCTTCTGGCCGAAGCCAAAGCACGGGGGCTGAAGCCAGTCGAGGGGCTGGGCATGTTGCTGCACCAGGCTGTGCCGGGGTTTGAGGCCTGGTTCGGCGTGCGGCCGGTGGTGGATGACGAACTCTACCGGATTGCCGCAGCATGATCCAGATTGGCCTTACCGGCGGCATCGGCATGGGTAAATCCACCGTGGCGGGCATGTTTGCGGCGCGCGGCGTGCCCGGTTTTAACGCCGATGATGAGGTGCACCGGCTGCAAGCCCCCGGTGGTGCCGCCATTCCCGCCATCGCCGCAGCCTTTCCCGACACGGTAAACCAGGGCGTGCTGAACCGCCCGCAGCTACGCGCCATCGTGCTGACCGACCCGGCCAAAATGCGCGAGTTGGAAGCCATCATGCACCCGCTGGTGCGGACCGCCCAGGCGCGGTTCATCGCCGATGCCGAGGCCAAGGGCACCGCCGCCGCGTTGCTGGACATTCCGCTGCTGTTTGAAACCAACCGCCAGGGGGATTTTGATAAATTGGTCGTGGTTTCCTGCCCGCGTGAAACTCAGATTGCGCGGGTGCAGCGGCGCGGGCTCAGCCTTGCGGAAATAGAGGCGATTATCGCCCGGCAGATGCCGGACGAACAAAAACGCGCCAAGGCGGATTATGTGGTGGAAACCAGCGGCGCATTGGAAGAAACCGAGGCGCAGGTGCAAGCCATCCTTAAGGAGCTGGGGTTATGAGCCGTGCAGTTTTGTTCGACACCGAAACCACAGGCTTTGAGCCGCTTACCGGCGATAGGGTGATCGAGATCGCCGCCATTGAGCTAGAAAATGACCTGCCCACCGGCAAGCAGTTTTATGCGCTGCTGGACCCTGAACGCGACATCCCCTCAGACAGCACGCGGATTCACGGCATTACCAACGCGCATGTGGAAGGTAAGCCGAAATTCGCCGAGGTGGCGGAGGCGATGCTGGAGTTTTTTGGTGATTCCCCGCTCATTGCCCATAACGCTCCCTTCGATTTCGGGTTTATTTCCGCCGAGTTGGAAAGAATTGGCCGCCCGAAGCTGGATAAGGCGCTGATGATCGACACGCTGGTGCTGGCCAAGCAACGCTTCCCCGGTATGCCCAACAGCCTGGATGCGTTATGCCGCCGCTTTGAGATCGACCTTTCCGCCCGCACCACGCATAACGCCCTGCTGGACTGTATGCTGCTGGCGGAGGTGTATGTGGAGCTTACCGGCGGCCGCCAGCGCGGGCTGGTGCTGGAAACCGAGGCTTCGCTTGCCTTCGCGCAATACGCGGCCCCGGCTCAGCGCACCCCGCGCCGCATTGAACTGACCGATGCCCAGCGCGAGGCTCACTCGGCTTTTATTTCGCAGATCAAGGAGCCGGTTTGGTTGAAGGAATAGGTTCTTCGCGGTTGAACGATACCGGCAGCGCCGCCAAGGCTTTGTGCTTGGCACCATACCAGAGGCTCCAGAGCAGCAGCAGGCCGAAGATGCCGTACCCGATAAACGGCCCCAGCAGCAGGTAACGGCTGATTGGCCAGACCCAGGCCAAGGAACACAGCAGCGCCGTCTGCACAATCAGCCCAACCCCCCAAACCGCCGTCATCAGCCTGAAAATCCGGCGTGTGCCAGGGTTTTGCCACATCGCTTCAAACCGCATTGCATCGGTTTCGGTCTTCCGGGCGGAGGTGGCGCGTGCCAGGTAAAAAATCAGCGGCTTTTGCATCAGCAACGAGGCGAGAAACAACACGCCCATTGCCCCGGTTACCAGCGCATCGCGGATTTGGATGAGCCGCGCCGAACCACCCATGGCTGTGGCCGCGAGAGTGAACATGATGCTGGCCACGACGATAATGGAAACCGCGTCCAGCCGCCTGGTTTTGGCTAGCTCAAAACCGCTCCATAACAGCGGCGGCAAGGATGAGGCAATCAGTGCGTGCGTATCGCCATACCGGCCATCAAGCGCTTCGTACACGAAATAAGGTGCCAGGAAATTGGCACCAATCTCGGGGGCGAGGCGCAGGGCAGCCTTCAGCGGATAAGCCCGCTCATGGGGGAGGATGCGATGGCGTAAGTTTTGCGCGGCATCCGCCCGGCCTCATAGGCCAGCCTTCCTGCCACCACGGCGTGTTTCATCGCCACCGCCATCTTCACCGGGTCGCCGGCCATGGCGATGGCGGAATTCACCAACACCGCGTCGCAGCCCAGCTCCATGGCATAGGTGGCGTCCCACGCCGTGCCCACCCCGGCATCCACCAGCACCGGCACTTTCGCTTGCTCGATAATCGTCTGGATCATAACGGGGTTTTGCACGCCAAGCCCGGAGCCGATGGGTGCCCCCAGCGGCATGATGGCAACACAGCCCATATCTTCCAGCCGCTTCGCCGCCACCGGGTCATCGGCGCAATATACCATCACCTCAAACCCGTCTTTAATCAGCGCCTCGGCGGCCAACAATGTGGCGGCCATATCCGGATACAGCGTGGGGGGAGGCCCCAGCACTTCCAGCTTCACCAGGTTCCAGCCACCGGCCTCGCGCGCCAGGCGCAGCGTGCGCACGGCCTCGTCGGCGGTAAAGCATCCGGCGGTGTTGGGTAAATAAGTGTAACGCTGCGGGCTCACGAAATCCTGCAGCATCGGGGCGTTGCGGTCTGAAAGGTTAACCCGGCGCACCGCCACGGTCACCATCTCCGCGCCGGAAGCCTCGATGGCGGCGGCGGTGGTTTCCAGGTCTTTGTATTTGCCGGTGCCGACCACCAGCCGGGAGGAGAAATGCCGCCCGGCTACGATCCAGCCCTGCGTGGTCTGCGCGATACCGTCCATCGTCCTAACCGCCTCCAACAAAATGCACGATCTCCAGCGCGTCCCCCGCGTTAAGCCCGGTTACGGCGTATTGCGAGCGTGGCACGATTTCAAGATTGCGTTCCACCGCCAGCTTGCGGGTGTCCAACTCCATCAGCGCAACGAGCCCGGCAACTGTTGTTCCGGTTGGTACGCGCATCGATTCGCCGTTCACGGTCAGCTCGACCTGTTCGATTGTCTGGCTCATGTGCCTATTATCGGCCCCCAGCCCATAGCCTGCAAGGCGGCCAGAACTGCGAGCAGAACATAGCCATATGCGCCCAAGCGGGCATGGCAGTATGTTAAACACAACACATTGATAAAAGTATGTTTTATAGCTTGGTCGGCACCATATAAATTGCCCTGTCTGGATTGGCGTCAGCAAAATCGCGCGGGCAGATTTGGCGGCGCGCGGGCACTATGCTACCGCAACCGGCACCATGGCAGCACCGCTTATCCTTGTCCTCAACGGACCAAACCTGAATCTCCTCGGCACACGGGAGCCCGATTTATACGGGCACGGCACGCTGGACGACCTTGAAACACTCTGCGCTGAAGTCGCGGAAGGTGCGGGGCTTTCCATTGAGTTCCGGCAGAGCAACCATGAAGGTGAGCTGATCACCTGGGTGCAGGAAGCTGCCAATTCCGCCGCGGGCCTCATCATTAACCCTGCCGGCTACTCTCACACCTCCGTCGCGCTGATGGACGCGCTGAAGGCGATCGATATCCCCATCATCGAGGTGCATCTCTCCAACATCCACCAGCGAGAAGCCTTCCGGCAGCATTCCTATGTGTCCCATGCGGCCACGGGCGTGATTTGCGGGTTGGGGTTTGCGGGCTATAGGCTCGCTCTGCTGGCCCTCTCTGAAATTCTGGAAGAAGACGAACAATGAGCCTTTCCTTCGACCCGAAGGCGCTTGCGGAACTCGCGGCGCTGCTGAACAAAACCGGCCTTTCCGAGATTGAGCTGGAGGAAGGTGGCCGCAAGGTTCGCCTCGCCCGCACGCTGGCACCGGTTGCCGTACCGGTGGCCGGCGCCCCCGTGGCGGTTGCTGCGCCCGCGGCGGCCTCGGCCCCGGTGGCGGCGGCCCCCGCCGCCGACCCGGCCAAGCACCCCGGCACGGTAAAATCCCCCATGGTGGGTGTTGCCTATCTTTCCGCTGAGCCCGGCACACCGCCTTATGTATCGGTTGGCCAGAGGGTTGAAGCCGGTGCCACTGTGCTGCTGATCGAGGCGATGAAGACCTTTAATCAGATCAAAGCCCCGCGCGGCGGCACCGTAACGCAGATTCTCGTGGCCAGCGGCTCGCCGGTTGAATTCGACGAGCCGTTACTGATCATTGAATGACCAGGATCGGCGGCTGACATGTTTAAAAAGATACTAATCGCCAATCGCGGTGAAATCGCGCTGCGCGTTTTGCGCGCCTGCCGTGAAATGGGCATCGCCTCTGTTGCCGTGCATTCAACGGCGGATGCCGAGGCCATGCATGTGCGCCTGGCTGATGAAAGCGTCTGCATTGGCCCCGCTTTGGCGCGGGACTCCTACCTGAACATGCCCGCCATCATTTCAGCGGCGCTCATCACCGGCGCGGAGGCGATCCACCCTGGTTATGGCTTCTTGTCTGAGAATGCCAAATTCGCGGAAATGGTAGAGGCCCACGGGCTGGTGTTCATCGGCCCCACGGCTGAGCATATCCGCATGATGGGCGATAAGATCACCGCCAAAACCACCATGGCCGCCTTGGGCGTGCCGTTGGTGCCAGGCTCCCCCGGTGAGCTTGCCTCGCTGGAAGAAGCGCATGAGGTGGCCGAACGGATTAAATACCCCGTGCTCATCAAAGCCGCTGCGGGCGGCGGTGGGCGCGGCATGAAGGTGGCGAAAGCCAAGGAGGAGCTGGATTCAGCCTGGCGCGAAGCCCGTGCCGAATCCCTGGCAGCCTTCGGCAATAACGCGGTCTATATGGAGAAATATCTCGACAGGCCGCGCCATATCGAGCTGCAAATTCTGGCCGATAATCACGGCGAAGTGGTGCATATCGGCGAGCGCGACTGCTCGCTCCAGCGCCGCCACCAGAAAGTGCTGGAAGAAGCAGGCTCGCCGGTGATTTCAGCCGAGGCGCGCGATGCCTTGGGCAAGACCGCGACGGATGCGCTGAAGAAATTCGGCTACCGCAACGCCGGCACATTGGAATTTTTGTACCAGGACGGGCAGTTCGCCTTCATCGAGATGAACACCCGTTTGCAGGTGGAGCATCCGGTTTCGGAAATGATTTCCGGGCTGGACCTCGTGCGTGAGCAGATCCGTATCGCGGCGGGCGGGCATTTGGGCTATACGCAGGAGGATCTGACCTTCTCCGGCCATGCCATCGAATGCCGCATTACGGCGGAAGACCCGGTTACCTTTACACCTTCCCCCGGCAAGGTGGAGGTTTTCCATCCGCCGGGCGGCCTTGGCGTGCGGGTCGATTCGGCGCTCTATGCCGGTTACCGTATCCCCCCGCATTACGACAGCTTGATTGCCAAGCTGATCACCTATGGCAAAACCCGCGATGAGGCCATCGCCCGTATGCGCCGGGCCCTCACGGAATTTGTTATCACCGGGGTGAAAACGACGATTCCGCTGCATCAGAAAATTCTGGAAAACCCGGAATTCCAGTCCGGCGAATACACCATCCATTGGTTGGAACGCTTCGTCTCCGAAGGCTGAAGCGCCCTCGGTTGACGATTGAAGGGCAGTTTTGCTGCTGAAGCCCGCTTGTGTTCTGAGGTCAGGTGCATCCGTGTAGCGGCGCGATATTTGGGGCCATGACCAAACCGACAGACCTTGTTGCCCTGCAAACCAGCCCACCCGCCTTCACCAGGGAGGCGGCCCAACAAATGGCCCAGGAAATTTTTGGAGCAGCCGGGCAGGCCCGGCAGCTTTATGGCGAGCGCGACCAGAATTTCCGCATCGAGACGGCTGAAGGCCCGGGGATTGTTTTAAAAATCCTCGGCCCCACGGAGCTGCCGGAGGCGGTTGAATTCCAGATTTCTGCCCTCGACCACATTAAAATGATGGACCCCAGCCTGCCGGTGCCGCGCGTGTGCCGCATGGCGGACGGTGAGGCGTATACGTTTGTGAAGGACGCGGCGGGTACGCCGCATATGGTGCGGGCGCTGGAATTCCAGCCCGGGCAGGTGATGGATGCCATCGAGCCCACGCCCGGCTTGTTGCGCGATGTGGGTGCCACGCTGGCGCGGCTGAACAAGGCGATGGCGAATTTTTTTCACCCCGGTGCCGGGCAGAAGATCGTGTGGGATCTGCGAGCCATCGAAACCATGCGGCCTTTCGCGGCGTTGATTGAACCGGCGGCGGACCGGGCGCTGGTGGAGGGCGTACTGGAGCGGTTTCTGGCCTTCTTCCCGGCATTGGCCAAGCTGCGCCACCAGCCGGTGCATAATGATTTGCACCCCGGCAACATGCTGGTGAACGAGGATGCCAGCCGCGTGACCGGGTTGCTGGATTTCGGCGACATGATCCACGGTCCG
>JAKBCH010000087.1 GCA_021808055.1 Pseudomonadota bacterium
TTCGCCGCCATCTCCACGCCAACGCCACCCGCCAGCACGATCAGGTCGGCGAGAGAAACTTTCTTGCCGCTGTGCTGGGTGCTGTTGAAGCTGCCCTGAATGGCTTCAAGCGCTGTTAACACCTTCCCCAGCTGCGCGGGCTGGTTCACCTCCCAGTCCTTCTGCGGTGCCAGCCGGATGCGTGCACCGTTTGCGCCGCCCCGTTTGTCGGAGCCACGGAAGGTGGAGGCCGACGCCCAGGCGGTGGAGACCAGCGCCGAGATGGACAGGCCAGAGGCCCGGATTTTATCCTTCAGGGCGGCGATATCCTGTGCATCGACCAAGACATGATCGACCGCGGGGATAGGGTCCTGCCAGATGAGCTCTTCCGTCGGCACGTCCGGGCCCAGATAGCGCGCGCGCGGTCCCATGTCGCGGTGGGTAAGCTTGAACCAAGCGCGGGCGAAAGCATCCGCAAACTCATCGGGATGCTCAAAAAAGCGTCGTGAGATTTTCTCGTAGGCCGGATCAAAGCGCAAGGAGAGATCCGTGGTCAGCATGGTTGGCGCATGCCGCTTCGCCGGGTCGTGGGCATCCGGGATGGTGCCTGCGCCCGCGCCGTTCTTGGGTGTCCATTGATGCGCGCCGGCGGGGCTCTTCGTCAGTTCCCATTCATAGCCGAACAGTTTCGCGAAGTAATCATTGCTCCATTTCGTGGGGGTTGAAGTCCAGATGACTTCAAGGCCACTGCCGATCGCATCGCCGCCTTTGCCGGTGCCAAAACTGCTCTTCCAGCCAAAGCCCTGTGCCTCGAGGGGCGATGATTCCGGGTCGGGGCCGACATGGGTGGTGGGCCCGGCGCCGTGGGTTTTGCCGAATGTGTGGCCACCTGCGATCAGCGCCACGGTTTCTTCATCGTTCATCGCCATCCGCGCGAAGGTCTCGCGGATATCATGGGCCGCGGCGACCGGGTCCGGGTTGCCGTCCGGGCCTTCCGGGTTGACATAGATCAGGCCCATTTGCACGGCAGCCAGCGGGTTTTCGAGGTCGCGTTCGCCCGTGTAGCGCTTGTCGGCGGCCAGCCAGGCGCTCTCGGAACCCCAATAGACATCCTCATCGGGTTCCCAGACATCCGCGCGCCCGCCGGCAAAGCCGAAGGTCTTGAAGCCCATCGATTCCAGGGCAACATTGCCGGCAAGAATCATCAGGTCCGCCCAGGAGATGGCATCGCCGTATTTCTGCTTAATCGGCCAGATCAGCCGCCGCGCCTTGTCCAGCAGGACATTATCCGGCCAACTGTTAAGGGGCGCGAAGCGCTGCTGGCCGGTTCCCGCACCACCGCGGCCGTCGGCCGTGCGGTAAGTGCCGGCGCTGTGCCAGGCCATGCGGACGAAAAAAGGCCCGTAATGGCCGAAATCCGCCGGCCACCAATCCTGTGAGTCGGTCATAAGGGCGTGCAGATCGTTCTTCACGGCGGCGAGGTCGAGGCCCTTGAACGCCTTGGCGTAGTTGAAGTCCTCGCCCATCGGGTTGGACAAGGCGGAATGCTGGTGAAGAATGTTCAGGTTCAGCTTATTTGGCCACCAGTCGAGGTTCGAGCGTGCGCTCATGGGGCGCCTCGCACCACTCCCATGGATGACCGGGCATTTCCCCGCCGGCGTTTCGTTATCTGCGTCCATCTTTGTCTCCTGCCGTGATGACTATGTTTAAATCGCTCAGGGGGCGGTGCCGAAGCTGCGCTGAGACGCGCATTTCTTTCCTGCCCGAGTGTGACTGCTTGAACTAGTACCAAATCCTCATGATAAGATAAATTTTGATTTTCTGATAGAATGGATAAGCTGAGATTATGACAAATCTGACGCTCAGGCAGCTACGGTATGTTGAGGCATTGGCACGCTATGGGCATTTCGGGCGAGCAGCCTCGGCTTGCGCCATCTCGCAGCCGGCACTGTCGATGCAGGTCAAGGAGCTGGAGGAAGAGCTGGGAACGGAACTGTTTGAACGTGGCTTGCGCCAGGTGACATTGACCGCATTCGGGGAAGAGCTTCTTGCGCAAATCCGTGAAATTTTGCGCGCGGTCGATGAACTTGGCGATATGGCGCGCGCCTCGCAGAACAGGCTGGCGGGGCGGCTGCGCGTCGGCGTCATTCCAACAATCGCGCCCTATCTTCTGCCGACCATTATCGGCGAGTTGACCCGAGTTTATCCTGTGCTCGACGTTTACGTGCGCGAAACGCTGACCACCAAGCTTATCGAGGAGCTGAAAGAGGGACGTCTGGATACGGCCATCGTCGCCCTGCCGGTGTCTGAACCTTCGCTGACCGAAGTCGCCCTGTTTACTGAGCACTTTGTTCTTGTTCGGCCCAAAGCCGATGCGGGAAAGCCAGTACCAAGCCGTGAGGCGCTATGCGCGATGAAGCTGCTCCTTCTTGAGGAAGGCCATTGCTTTCGTGATCAGGCGCTGTCGTTCTGCAACATGCGCGCGATCTCTCCCAGAGAAGTGCTGGATGGAAGCTCGCTGTCCACGCTGGTTCAGATGGTCGGTGCTGGCATCGGCGTCACCCTTGTTCCTGAAATGGCCCTGGCGGTGGAAACCCGCTCAACCCCGGTGTCCGTCGCACGTTTTGATGATCCACAACCCTCGCGGACGATCGGCATGATATGGCGCAAAACCAGCCCGCTCACCCGGCAACTCTGGCAGATATCCGAGGTTGTGCGTGCGAGCGCTCAGCAGAGCGAACGCCACGCATAGTCCGACAAGGGCATGCCACCTCGCAAGGAGTCGGCAAAAGGCAAAAGGCGGCGCAAGCCAATCTCAGTGAGTGATTGACAACACTTTTCCGCCACCCCGATTTGCTGATGCAAGAGCCATTGTGCCGCCTTGGCCGGCCCGTTGAACGACACAGTCCAGCCTGCCGCGGGCCTCAAACGGCGCTCCTTTTGGGAAGCGCCGTGCAGCGGGTTTCACAAATCCTCAGGCCCGCGCAACACCCAGGCCCCGCGCCGGCGCAGCACCAGCACGTAATAGGCGATGGAGGCGGCGCAAATGCCAAGTGTGGTGAACAGGCTGGGGCGGCCGATCACCGGGTCCAGCCAGTTGGCGTAGATGACGTAGAGCATCACCACCAGGGCGATGATGGGGGCCAGCGGGAAAAGCGGCATACGATATTCACCGTGCGAGATGCTGCCTTGCAGCCGGCCGATGATGACGGCGATGCAGAGCGCGCCGTAGGTCACGATCAACCCGGTGCCGGTAATCACGAACAGCACATTCTCATTCACCAGGCAGGCCAGGGCGGCGAGCACGCCACTGACCAATGTGGCCACCCAGGGGGAATGGAAACGCGTATGGGTTTGCATGAGCGCCTTGGAAATTGGCGCAGGCCAGATCATGTCGCGCCCGGTGCTGTAGAACAGGCGCGCGCATTGCAGCATGATGGCGATGACGGCATTGAAAATGGCCAGCGCGATGCCGAGGCTGATGATCGTGTTGAGCTTGGAGCCGCCCAGAGTGCTGATGAAATCGCTCATCATATTGGATGAGCCGAGGAAGTTCTTGAGGTCCGGCGCGCCTATGAGCAGGGCGGTGAGCGGGATCAGCTCGGCGGCGACGGTGATCACCAGCGCCCAGAGGATGGCCCGTGCGACATGGCGCTTGGGGTCGTGTGTTTCTTCACCGAAATAAACGGCAGCGCCGTAGCCGTTGTAAGCGAAAATGGCAACGGCAGTGGCCATGCCAATGGTGGCAAAAGGCGAGTGAACAAGCGCGCCATTGCTCAGAATGACCGGGTTGGTGATGAGCGCGCCAATGGGCCTGGCCGCATGAAAAAACCCCAGCCAGGCCAGCGCTAGAAGCGCTAAAATTTCGATGGCGAGAAAAATGCCGGTGAGAATGGCATTGGCACGGATGTTGAGAATACCGATAAGGGTGGTAAGTGCCACGGTGGCGATGGCGGTTGGAACCATTGGCAGGGCGGGGAAGATGACACCAAGATAGGTTGACATGCCAAGTGCGATGACCGCGAGAATGAGTACGACAGAGACAAGATTTATACCCATCACGACAAAGCCCGACATTGGACCCACCACGCGCCCGACGATGGCATATTCCCCACCGGTGAGCGGATAGGCGGAGGACAATTCAGCATAGACCAGCGCCATGCACACGCCGACGAATGCGGCGATGACCATGCTGAGAAAGGCACCCGTGCCCGCCGTGCTGATGATGCCGGGTATGATGATAAAGACTGAAGACGCCGGTGTAACGGCCGAAAGCGTAATGAGCAGCGTGCCGAGCATTTTCATGCTTCGTTTCAAGGTTCCTGGTTTGTGGTCCAGGGCGGTTGCATTTTCCATTAACTGTCTCCTCGCTTGATAAACCCCTCTACAGTCGGGACCGGCGTTTGAGCGTTTATCGCTCTTATGAATGGTGTTTCAGAACCAGAGCGCGCAGGCGCTCAGGGTCGATGGCGTGAACCTTGTGGCCGTGCTTGCCGGTTATGGTTTCAGCCGCGAGCATGGCATTCAGGATGGCTTCGTCCACCGCCTCGACCGTCGCCATGAACACGGCATCCAGATCGTCATTGCTGACGGCCTCGAAGCGCAAGGTTTGCGGTTCAGGGAAATGACCCTGGTTGTTGGCGGTCGAGAAGGCGAGATAGATGTCGCCTGAGTTGTTGCCAGATGGCGTGCCGCCGCGGCCCATGCCAATGGCGATGCGCTTGGCCACGCGGCGCAATTGCGTGGGCAGCAGTGGCGCGTCGGTGGCGATAATGGCGATGATGGAGCCGCGTTCCTCAGACCAGATACGGTTTTCTGGCATCATTTCGCCCACATTCGCGCCGCAGATTTTCAGCCAGGGGCGCAGGCCGTGATTGGCCTGCACGATGGCGCCCAGCGTATAGTCGCCCATGCGTGTTTTGAGGCGGCGCGAAGATGTGCCGGTGCCGCCCTTGAACTCATAGGTGATCATGCCGGTGCCGCCGCCCACATTGCCTTGCGCCACCGGGCCGGTGGTCGCATTGTCTATCGCCGCCAGCACATGTGCTTCCGTGATATGCAGCCCGGCGATATCGTTCAGCCAGCCATCAAAGGTTTCGCCAACCACGGGCAGGGGCCAGAAGGTTTCGCCAACCTCATCAGGAAATTGCCGCGCCAGCCAGCGCGTGATGCCGTGATGCGCCATGCCGAGCGAGCAAGTGTTGGTGATGGCGATGGGGCCGGTAAAGCAGCCGGCTTCGTCGATCCAGTGGCAGCCGGTAAGCTCGCCATTGCCGTTCATGGAAAAATGCCCGGCCCAGAGTGGATTTAAAAGATCCTGTTTGGGCCTAGGAAGAATCGCAGTAACGCCGGTGCGCAGGCAGGCACCAGCCGGAGTTTCGCCAATCAGTGTCGTGAAGCCGACAGAAATGCCGGGCACGTCGGTGATGGCGTTGAATGGCCCTGGCGTGCCGGGCAGGGGCAGCCCAAGTTCCCGGCCAAGGGGGCGTTTTTGAGTCATTATGGTCTCCGCCAAGAAAAAATCTTCTATATTGTCTGAACGCAAAGATGGCAGATATGTTTCAGCCCTTGCCATCCCATGCAGGGGGTAGAGGCGTAACAATCGGGGGGTAGATGGTGCCGGTTTCAGACTTGGCCTTTCACCAGCGCCTGGCCAGGGTGATGGAGCATATTGGCGGCGAGGGGTTCTGGCCCGCTCTGGCGGCGTTTCTGCGCCATGGCGTGGGGTTCGATTCCTGGGTGGTGATGATCTTCCGCGCGGCGCAATCCCCGCAGGTTCTGTATGAAGGCGATAGCGACCAGGTGGAGGATGTGCTGTTCACTGAATATGTGCGCAGCTTCTATTCGCTCGATCCGTTCTATCTGTTTTCCCAAGGCGCCTTCACGCCGGGGTTGTACCGGCTGGACGAGGTGGCGGCGGAGCATTTCCGCAAAACCGAATATTACCAGCGTTATTTCGCCCTGAACGTGTTCGAGGACGAGGTGCAGTTCATGCTGCCCATGGCGCCGCACGGGGTGCTCACACTCTCGCTTGGCTCCAAGCTGCGTTTCACGGATGCTGAGGTCGGGCTGCTCTGCCTGTATGCGCCCTGGTTGCTGCCGATGATGCGGATGGCCTCGGCGCTGCAGATTTCATCGGCCGGCGTGGCGCCCAACCAGGGGGTGAGCCTGGAGGAGCAGTTGCGCCGCGGCTTCCCACAACTCACCGACCGCGAGGTGCAGACCGCGATGCTGCTGCTGGCCGGCCATTCCAGTAAGGCCATTGCGGCGCGGCTGGCGATTTCACCGGAGACGGTGAAGGTGCACCGGCGCAATCTCTACGAGAAGTTGCAGGTTTCCAGCCAGGCCGAGATTTTTGCGTTGTTCATGCCACGAGAATAGGGCTGGTGCCGGGTGAGGGATTTGAACCCCCGACCTTCGGTTTACAAAACCGCTGCACTACCACTGTGCTAACCCGGCCCGTGCCGTGCGCTGTAGTGGAAAAACCGGTCTGCATCAACAGCCGGGCGGCACAATCACAGCCCCATCCAGTCCCGCGCGCGGTACCACCAGGACCCCGCGACGGTCAGCGGCACGCGCAAGGCCCGCCCGCCGGGAAAGGGGTAGTAAGGCAGCCCCGCGAAGACGTTGAAACGCTGTGTTTCGCCGGTTACGGCCTCGGCCAGCAACCGGGCCAGCAGATGCGTGGTGGTGACGCCATGGCCACTATCGCCATGGGCGAAATACACGTTCGGCGCCAGCTGGCCGATTTGCGGAAAGCGGGTGAGGGTGAGGGCAAAATTGCCGCTCCACGCGAAGTCGATCCGCGCGTCCTTCAGGCTTGGAAAGGTCTTGTGCATCAGCGGTAAAATCTTGCTGCGCACGCTGGCCGGGTCG
>JAKBCH010000002.1 GCA_021808055.1 Pseudomonadota bacterium
CCGCCGGTGATAACCTGCCGGCCATCCACCACCAGCAATTTGCGGTGGTCGCGCTTGTTCAAATCCAGCGTTTTCAGTTTCAGCGGGTTGAGGGGCGAATATTCCTCAACCTGCACGCCACCTTTTTCCAGGGCGGTGAACAGGCTGGCGGGTTCGTGCTGGGAGCCGAAGGCGTCGTAAAGCAGGCGCACCTGCACGCCCTCCCCGGCTTTTTCGATCAGCAATGCTGCAAATTCAGCGGCAGCCTGGCCGTCGAACTCATAGCTTTCCATGTCGATTTGCTGGTGCGCGCCCTTTATGGCGGCCATCATCACCGCATAGGTGGCGGGGCCGTTTTTCAGTAGTTCCACGCTGTTGCCGCCATGAAACGGCGTGCCAGCGGCGGCCTCGTTTTCGCTTTTAAGAATTTGCAGAGCAGAATGCTCGCTGCCGCTGGGAATATGGCAGGCGAGATCTGGGCTGAAACGCGGTGCCACCGCGCAACCTGCGAGAAGCCCAAGAAGCAAGGCCGCACAAAGCTGTTTCAATCGATGCTGTTCCGCAGGCGTTTGACTGAAGACCTGCGAGATTTGGCGTCGAGCCGCCGGGTTTTCGAGGCCTTGGTGGGTTTTGTGCGCCGCCGTGTCTTGGGCACCAATGTGGCTTCGCGGATAAGCGCGAATAATTTCTCCCGCGCGGCTTCGCGGTTGCGCAACTGGGAGCGATGCTCCTCGGCCTCGACGATAAGAATGCCGGTTTGGGTGAGGCGTTTGCCAGCCAACGCGGCGAGGCGGGCCTTAAGGCTTTCTGGCAGGGTGGTGTTGGCCGCCAGGTTGAACCGCAACTGCACCGCGGTGGAAACCTTATTGACGTTCTGCCCGCCAGGGCCGGTGGCAGGGGTGAAAAATTCCTCCAGGTCAGAATCGTTGATCTGGAGGTTGTTTGTAATAGCTATGAGCATCGGAGCCTCGCTTTATAGGCTCCGGCAGCGGTTTAGGCGGCCTTGGCCTCTTTCTTCGCCATCGCGCGCTCCAGGCGGCGCTTCAGGGCCAGACCCTCAATGCTCAGCTTGGCGTCGGTATGGGCAAGCAGATACGCATCCAGCCCGCCATTATGCTCAACCGTGCGGATCGCACGGGTGGAAAGACGTAGGCGAACAGCGCCCAGCGTATCGGAGAGCAGCGTGGTCACCTGCAGATTGGGCAGGAACCGGCGGCGGCTCTTGTTATTGGCGTGGCTGACATTATTGCCAGCTTGCACGGTCTTTCCAGTCAGGTCGCAACGGCGGGCCATGTTACTCTTCCTCAAACAAACGCAAAGCGGGCTGGCAGGGGCCAGCCCGGAATATCGGGGCGGCTTATGGCCGAAGGCGTAGCCAGCGTCAAGTCAATCCGCTGGGATTCAGGCCTGCCCGGCATGGCCGTCATCCGGCTCCGCGCGCAGCTCTCCGGCTTCAAGGCTTTTGATGGCGTTTTGCAAAATCTGGATGACCACTTGGTCCGGCAGGGTGCGGGTGAGCAGCCCCATGGCACCGCCCAGCAGCGCCGAGGCAATGGCAATCTCGGATAAATCCTGGCTGATCATGTATTCAATCGCCTTATCCACCACTGAACCAGCATGGCTCAATTCACGCTCTGGCGGTGCTTGTCTGTCGGTCATCTTATCCGTCCCAATTTTCCGGGGTTCTTATCTGGTACGCGGATGCGGCGCTACCAAACGGTTTCTTATTTCATAGCTTGGTGGAGGGTTTTTCTCCGCGTTGTGGCATTCGCATCATCGGCCACAGGGGGTCTTCTTGTTCGATAACCGCCTGAGCGGCCCACATGCTGGCGTAAACCCCATCCGCGGCCAGCAAGGCGGCATGGGTGCCGCGTTCCACCACCTCGCCCTCGCGCAGAACCAGAATCTCGTCGGAATCAGTCACCGTGGAAAGCCGGTGGGCGATGACCAGCGTGGTGCGGTGCTGGGCAACCGAGCGCAGGGCGGCGGAAATGCCCTGCTCGGTGGCGGTATCCAGCGCGGAGGTGGCTTCATCGAGGATAAGAATACGCGGGTTCTTCAGAATGGTGCGGGCGATGGCCACGCGCTGCTTCTCGCCACCCGAAAGCTTTAAGCCCCGCTCGCCCACCTTGGTGTTGTAGCCCTGCGGCAGGGAGGCGATGAAGTCATGCACCTGGGCCAGCCGCGCCGCTTCCTCAACCTCGGCCCTGGTGGCACCGGGCCGACCATAGGCAATGTTGTAGAAAATGCTGTCGTTGAACAGCACGGTGTCCTGCGGTACCACGCCGATGGCGGCGCGCAGATCGTGCTGGCGAATGTCCCGCACGTCATGCCCGTCAATCAGCACGCGCCCGCCGGTGACATCATAAAACCGGAACACAAGACGCGAGATGGTGGATTTGCCGGAGCCGGTGGGGCCGACAATGGCGATTTTTTTGCCGGGCGCGGCGGTAAAGCTCACACCTTTTAAAATCTGCCGGTCCGGGTTGTAGGCAAAGCGCACATCCTCAAAGCGGATTTCAGCCGGCGCGCCGTGAGAGGCAATAGAGACAGCACCGGTTTTGTCCTGCACCTCCTGGTTCACGCGCAGCAGGGAGAACATCTGCTCCATATCCACCAGCCCCTGGTTGAGCGTGAGATAGGTGAAGCCCAGGAAGTTAAGCGGCACGTAGAGTTGCAGCAGATAGGTGTTGACCAGCACGAAGCTGCCCACCGTCATGCGATGATGAACCACGCCATTGGCGGCCATCACCATCATCGCGCCCAGCGCCAAAGAGATGATGATGGCCTGGCCGATATTCAGCGCGTTCAGCGAGACCTGAGACTGCACGGAGGCTTTCTCGAACCGCGCCAGGCTTTCATCGAAGCGCTTGGATTCGTGCCCTTCATTGCCGAAATATTTGACCGTCTCGAAATTCAGCAGGCTATCGATGGCCTTGGTCTGGGCCTCGTTATCGCTTTCATTCATCGTGCGGCGGAATTTCGTGCGCCAGGTGGTGAAGCTGAAGGTGAAGGCGATGTAGCAGCCGATGGCGAAGAAGGCGATCAACGCATACCAGACGGTAAACAGATACCAGAGCATGAAGGTGGTGAGCAGCAGCTCGATCAGCGTCGGCACCAGGTTGAAGGCCGCCAGCCGCAGCACAGACTGGATGCCGAGCGTGCCGCGCAGGATGATGTTGGAAAGCCCGCCGGTTTGCCGGTCCATATGAAAGCGCATGGAAAGCGCGTGCAGATGCTCGAAGGTTTTGCGCGCCACCACGCGGGAGGCGCGCATCTGCACGCCCGCGAACAAAGCGTCCCGCAGCTCCCCAAAGGCGGCGGCGCCGATACGCACCGCCACATAACCGCCGATAAGCGCCATGGGCAGAAACAGCGGCCCGGCGGTGTGGGTGAGTCTGTCCACCAGGTGGCCATAAACCACGGGCACATACACCGTGCCGATTTTGGCCAGCAGCATGGCGATGCTGGCCAGCACCAGCTTTACCCGCAGCCCCGTCTCGCCGCGCGGCCAGAGGTAAGGCAGCAGGGACAGAACGGTCTTGAATGAGCCCCTGGCGGTTTTCGCGGTGGCATTTGGGGCCAGATGGGGGTTGGCACGGGCGGCGGATCGGGTCATGTGCCAGCACATGGCATCTGACGTTCAAATTGCAAAGCTCATTGCGGATATCCAATTCTGCCACTCAGCCATGCTGCCAGGGCAGCGGCTGGCGCTGCGGGCGGGGCCGCATCATATCGGGTATGTCCGCTCTGAGCTGGCGGAACGGTTGCGCGGCATGGAACCCGCCATCGAAATTTCATCCGCCGGTGTGAACATACCCCTGGCCCTGCTGCCCCGGCTGAACGAGCTGGCCGCCGCCGTGGGCATTCCCACCCGCGCTGAGGATTTTGACGTGCGCGCCACCCCGGAGGGTGAGGTGCTGGCCGTGCTGGACCGTGGGGCCCTGCCGAGCTTTGGCGTGATTGGCGTGGGGGTGCATCTGAACGGGCTGGTGAGAAAGCCGGACGGGCTGCATCTCTGGGTGGCCCGGCGCGCGGCGAATAAGAAGCTGGACCCCGGCAAGCTGGACCATCTGGTGGCGGGCGGCGTGCCAGCGGGGCATTCGCCGTTCGCGGCATTGCTGAAAGAGGCCGGCGAAGAAGCCGGGTTGGATGAAACCATCGCGGCCCAGGCGCGCGAGGTGGCGCGTTTCCGCTACGATATGGAGCGCCCGGAGGGCCTGCGGCGGGATCTGGTTTATGCCTATGATCTGGAAGTGCCGGAAGACTTCACCCCGACGCCAATGGATGGCGAGGTGGAAGGCTTCAAGCTCTGGCCGCTGGAGCAGGTGAAGCAGGTGCTGTGCCTCACCAGCGCGTTTAAATTCAACGTGGTGCTGGTGCTGGCGGATTTGCTGCTGCGCCAGGGCTTGTTCACACCAGACGAGGCGGCGATGGTGCGGCCGGTATTGTACCGGAAAATTTAAATATCCATTAACTTATGCAATGAACTCTGGGGCAGGTTTCCAAGAGGCTCACCATGGATATTCAGCTGGTTTTTGATACGAGCACATCGGCGGCGCCGAGTGGTTTTGCCAGCGCGGTGGAATATGCGGCGAGCCAGCTCGACAGCCTGATCACCAACAACGTTACCCTTTCCATCGATGTGAGCTGGAGCAGTTCGGGCACATTGTTGGGTGAGGCGCAGTCAAATTTCAGTTCGGCCGGGCTATATAGCTACGCAGCGGTGGTGGCGGCGTTGCGCGCCAACGCGCAAACCGCAACCCAGCTTGCCGCCGTGAACGCCATGCCCGCCACCGACCCGACCGGGGGCAAGGGTGTTTATCTTAGCATTGCCCAGGCCGAGGCGTTGAACCTGCCCGTTGCAGCGCTCAGCAGCGGGTTCAACGGGATTGACGGGGCCGTGACCTTCGGCACGGGCGGGGGTGTGCTGAATTTCAGCACCACCAATGGGGCCGTGGCGGGTGAAATAAACTTCACCGGCACCGCCTTGCACGAGCTTACCCACGCGCTTGGCCGCGCGGACTTCAACGATGGTGCCAATTACTCGTTGATGGATTTGTATGCTTATGCCGCGCCGGGCACGCTGCAATCCACGCCCTATGCGCCGACGTATTTTTCAATCGATAATGGCCAGACAACGCTGGCCAGTTTCGACACCACCAGCGATTACAGTGATTGGGCAGACCAGACGCAATATCACAACGATGCGTTCGGGGCTTATGCGTACCCTGGCTACGCCACCACCATCACCCCGGTTGATACCACGCTGATGAGCGTGCTGGGGTTCGATATCGCCTGTTTCTGCCCCGGCACGATGATGCTGACGCCGGGCGGCGAGGTGGCGGTGGAGCGCCTTTGCATTGGCGATGAGGTGATGACGCCGAACGGCCCGGTGCCGGTTAAATGGATCGGCCGCAGCACCTATGAGGGGCGGTTTCTGGGGCAAAACCCGCTGATGCTGCCTGTAACCTTTCTGCCCGGCGCGCTGGGCGAAGGGTTGCCCTGCCGGGCGATGACCGTCTCCCCCGGCCATGGCGTGTTTCTGCATGGTGTGCTGGTGCCCGCCTGGCGGCTAGTGAACCAGGTGAATGTGTTGCAGGGGCCGTGTGAGGGGCGGGTTGAGTATCTGCATCTCGACCTTGCCCGGCATGATCTGCTGAACGCCGATGGGTGTTTGAGCGAGAGCTGGGGGAACGGCGTGCCGCGCAATTGGTTCCAGAACGCGGCGGAATATGCAGGGCTGTATCCGGGCGCGGATGAGGCTTACGCGCCGTGTGCGCCGCGTGTGGAGGACGGGCCGATGCTGGAGGCGCTGCGGGCTTACGTGAATGGCTGGGCGGGGCTGCCGCGCGCGGTGGAACCGTTGGGTGAGCTGCAAGGCAAAGTGGAGATAGCGGGGCCGGACTTTTGCACCGGCTGGGCCTATTGCGGGCAGGTGCCGGAGCAGCCGGTGATTTTGCTGGTGATGGCGGGCGGCGAAATTCTTGCCCGCGTGGTGGCCAATACCCACCGCGCCGATTTGCGCGCGGCGGGCATTGGCAAGGGCTGCTACGGTTTTGCCGTAAAGCTGCCGGGAGGAGTGAAGGGCGAGATTACCGTGCGCCGCGCCAGTGACGGCGCGGTGCTGGGGAAATCGGCTCTAGCCAGCGCGCAGCACGGTTTTCAAATTCATGAATTCGTGCAGCCCGTAATGGCTAAGCTCCCGCCCATGGCCGGAGCGTTTGATGCCGCCAAACGGCGCCTCCGGTGATGAGGCGAGCATCTGGTTGATGGCGGTCATTCCGGCCTCGATTTCCTCAATGAATTTCGCCTGCTCGGCTTTGTCCTCGGTCCAGACCGATGAACCAAGCCCATAGGGAATATCGTTGGCGAGGCGGATGGCGTCATCAATATCCCTGGCGCGGAACAGCATGGCGATGGGGCCGAAAACCTCTTCCTGCAAAAACGGGCTGCCCTCTGGTAAATCGGTCAGCACGCCCGCATTCATGAACGCGCCGGGGCCAGGCAGCGCCTCGCCGCCGGCCAGTTTCGCGCCTTGTTTTTTGGCTTCCTCAAGCTGCTGCAACACCGTTTCGCGTTGTTCGGCGCTGGAAAGCGGGCCCATATCGGTGGCCTTGTCCATCGGGTCACCGGTTTTCACCGCGCGCATTGCGGTGATGAACTGTTCCTTGAAGCGGTCATAGATATCCGCATGCACGATCATCCGCTTGGCGCAGATGCAGGACTGCCCGGTGTTCTGGGTCCGGGCCTTCACCGCCGCTTTCACGGCTTCCTCCAGGTTGGCGGAGGGCATCACGATGAACGGGTCGGAGCCGCCAAGCTCCAGCACCACTTTCTTCAACTGCCGCCCGGCCTGCTCAGCCACGGCGGCACCGGCACCCTCGCTGCCGGTGAGCGTCACCGCCGCCACGCGCGGGTCTGCGATGATGCCTGAAACGGCTTTTGAGCCAACCGCGAGGTTCTGAAAGAGCCCAACGGGAGCACCGGCTTTCAGCACCACTTCTTCCATCAGCGCCGCCGTGCCCTGCACCGCACTGGCGTGTTTCAGCAGCGCCACATTGCCCGCCAGAATGGTGGGGGCGAGAAACCGCACCACCTGCCAGAGCGGAAAATTCCATGGCATGACGGCCAGCACCGGCCCCAGCGGCAGAAACTTGACCTCGGCGCGGCCGCCATTGCTCAGGCCGTAGCTTTCGCCTTGCAGCATTGCCGGGCCTGCCTCAGCGAAATGGCGGAAGCAGGCTACGCATTTTTCCACCTCGGCCACGGCGGAGGCATAGGTTTTGCCCATCTCCATGGTCGCCTGGCGGGCAAGGCGATCTTTATTCGCCTCGAACGCCTCGGCGATGCGGCCCAGCAGGGCGGTGCGCGCCGCCAGCGCCTCGCGCCGCCAGCGGTGGAACATGGTGCTGGCCAAGGCCAGTTTTTCGTCGATCTGGGCCGGTCTGAGTTCTTCGTAGCGGGCGATTTCCTGTCCTGTCGCCGGGTTCACGGTTTTAAGCATGTTGGTCCCCTTGTTGCGAAGTCAGCCCCAGAGATGAGCTCTGGGGCTTTTTCGCGCAAGCGGGGGGAAGGGGCGGGCAGGGTAGAGCGCCCGGCATGGGCGTTCAGGTTTTTTGCAAGCCGAACTCGCCGGTTTCCATGTCGTGCTCCAGCCCCAGCAGGGTTTGCGGCATCCGGTATTTCAGCACCACGAACCAGGCCAGCCCGATGAGCATGTAGATGGCGAAGCCGTAAGGGAAATAATTATAGGGCGCGGCGGGCACGGGGTACACGCTGCCCACCAGAGAGAGGAACATCAGCACGGTGCCAAGCCCGCCCATGATGTAGTCGCCGGTTTTTGCAACGCCCAGCTTCCGCAGCAAGGCGGGTGCGGCGGCGGAGCAGGCCATGTAGACCAGGATGAACCCGAAGCTGGCGATGGTGCCGAAATAGCCCAGTAGATCGGTGTAAGCATGAAAACTGAACGCGGCGCAGACGATAAAGTTGAGCGCGCAGCCGAGGGTAACGGCCACATGCGGGGTTTTATGGTTGCTGTGCACCAGCCCGACGCTGCGATGCATGAGCTGATAGCGCCCGAGCGAAAACAGCATCCGGCTGAAAGCGTTGATGAAGCCAGCGCGCAGGCAAAGCAGCTGATCGCGGCGCCGATATAAATCACCAACGTGAGAACCGCACTCTTGCCGGAGACGAGATCGTTCATCGGCCCGGTGCTGGCGCCGAGTTTGGCGGCGTCATCCCCGAAACCCTGGGTGATGATGTAGGTGGTGATGATGAAGAACACACCAGCGATGATCGGGGTGAGAATGACCGCGCGCGGGATAACGCGATGCGGGTTGCGGGTTTCCTTGCCCAAAGTGGCCGAGCTTTCAAAGCCGACATAAGAGAAGATGCCGAACACGATGGCCTGCGCGATGGAGGCGAAAGAAGCGCCCTGCAGCGTGTCCTGCTTCACATCCAGCGTAAAGCCATGCGCCTGCCAGGAGATAAAGCACACAATGAGGATGATGGTCATCGAAATGGCCTCGATGGTGAGGCCGATGCGCGACGAGATGCGGATATCACGCACCGCCAGCAGCCATACGCCAAGCGAAATGACCAGGAAGATGAGCGCGCGCGGCAGCAGCGGCGCACCGAAGGCGGAGAGGATGTCTTGCAAGAAAAGTCCGGTGGCGGCGGTGAGCGCCATGGCGGTGAACAAATAAGCCGCCAGCATCGCCCAGCCGGAGAGAATGCCCCAGCTTGGCCCAAGCCCGCGCGACACATAAATGAAAAACGAACCCGCTGCCGAGATTTTGGATGCGAGCTTGCCGATATTCACGCCAATGATGACGAGCGCGATTGTTGCCAATACGTAGACAAGCCAGGACGCCGTGCCCGCCATGCCCGCCACAACCGCCACCGCGATGGCCGGGGTGAGCGTGGGCGAAACATTGGCAACAGATTGCCCCAACGCTTCGAGAAACGATAAACTATCTTTCCGCAACTCCGACATCGGGCCTGTTCTCCTTCGGCAATCCGGTTAAAATTTTCCTTTGAAGAAAAATTTTTAATTTAAAGAACAAGCGGGATTCAAGCTGGAAAAAATGGAAATCGTGCCGTTCTAGCCGAAATTGGGCCAAAAACGGGCTAAAATTGGCTAAAACATGCCCATTTGAACGTTTTTTGATGAATTGCGGCAGGCTTCAGCCCGTTGGCGCTCTGAAATGGATAGAGCCGCCATCACATAATAAAAAACCCCGCCACAACCGGCGGGGTTTTCGTTATTACCAAGCCGTTACAGCTTAGAGTACGTTGAAGGTGCCGCCCATGTAGCCATCACGGCCGGGGCCGTCGAAACCAGCAGACATCGACCAGTGGCTGGGGCCATCGCAGGTCATCATGCAGTTCCAGTGGAACAGGCCCTTCTTGGTCGGGGTGAAGGTATAGGTGGTCACGGAAGGTTTGATGCTGCCATCGGCTTCATCGGTGCCGGGCTTGATCACGATGTTTACGTTCAGTCCAGGGGCGGTGATCGAGTGGCTGCCGTCATCGAAATTCACCACGGTGAAGGTAACCGGGGTGCCAACTTTCAGCACGAAGGTTGAAGGAGCGATTGAATCGTGCGTCTTGCCATCCGGGCCAACAAAGCCCATCGGGCCCGGCAGCACATAGACCGTGTAATGCTGCTGAGAAACACCAGCAAAGGCAGATTGCACGGCGGAAGCGGTGCCGGGCGTGTTGTCGGCCAAGGCGGGCTGGGCTGCGGCAACGCCCAGGCCAAGCAATGCGCAAGCGGTGAAGAGTGATTTCATGTGATCAGCTTTCTTTTGATATTTATGTCTATGGTTACAGAGACGGCACTGATCCTATCAGGCTATTCGACGAAGAAAAGAGAATGTTTGGGTGTTTAAGGTGAAAGAACTGCCCTTTATCTGTAACAAATCGTTACTTAATGAGAATGCGTCTTAGTCAAAGGTGTATCTGAAATTTGAGCGGCCCTCTCTGGCATTTTTTAGAGGCGGCTTTACCGTCCGGTCCATTTCGCTTCGTAAATTTTGGCGCCCTTTGGCGGCACGAAGTCTTCATCGGCTTTTAAATCCGCCAGGCGCAGCGCGTTCAGCGTGATGATCAAGGCAGCAACATTCATCATGCCCGGCGGGATCCACATAATCAGCCCGCCCAAAAGCTGGTCGTGTTGCGCCGAGATGCTAGGAAAAAGCCGACCGCAAAGCTCATAGAACGAAAACAGATTTTTGGTGGTGAGCGCGATATAGGCACCGAGGGCAATTTGCGGAAACATCACGAAAAACCCGGTGCCGGCGCGGGCGAGGTACGAATATTTGCAGGGCGGTTTCGGGCGCGGGTCGAGGGCCACCATCCAGAACAGCACGCCGCCCGCGAGGCAGGAAAGATTCATCACCGCATAAAGTGCGGGGTCTATCATCGCGGCGAAATGCACGGACGGGATCAGCCAGATATCGCTGGTAAGAATAAACACCGCCATCGCCGCCAGCGGGTGGGCAAGAAACCGCATTGGCCGCCACGCCTTTATTGCCGCGCGGTTCACCCAGCCAGGTGCCCCCGCCGCCAGCGCCGCCCCCGGCCAGGAAATGCCCGCGCAAAAGGGGGCCACCATGCTTAACATCACCGCCTGCGTGCGGTTAAGAAAAAACATGTGCTGGGCGATATATTCAAAATGCGTTTGCAGCACGAACCAAACGCCAACCACACCCGCAAAGAAAAAGCTCTGCCGCACCGGACCGGGTTTTTCGGCCAGACGCTTTATGCCGCGCCAATACCAGAGGGCCAGCAACAGGCAGCCAGCAAACACGATGGGGTTGAAGACGAAAGGCAGCAGAAACGGCAGCTTTGCGGGCACGAAATGGCATAGCCCGCCCACCAGCACGGTGAGAAGAAGCAGCCAGAGTTCAGCCATTCAACTTGTCCATCGGCACGCCAGAAAGCGCGCGGCTGGTGCGGATGGTTTGCAGCGTCTGCACCCGCGCCACACTCGGCGCGTTGGTCAGGCGCTGAGTAAGCTGGTTTTCATGCGCGGCATCCCGCGCCACCAGCTTCAGCAGAAAATCGCCGCCACCGCGGATCATGTGGCATTCCCGCACTTCCGGCCAGCTCGCCGCCAGCGCCTCAAACGCTTCCAGCACTGAGAGCTTCTGGCTCTCCAGCCCTACGATCACGAAAAACGCAATCTGCCAGCCCAGCTTCTGGCCGTCTGTTTCGGCGTGATAGCCCTTGATATATCCAGCTTCTTCCAACCGGCGCACCCGGCGCAGGCAAGGCGGGGGTGAGATGCCAGCGCGTCGCGCCAGCTCCACATTGGTCATGCGCCCATCTTCCTGCAACTCCGCGAGTATCTTGCGGTCAATCTCGTCCAGTATCAGCGGTTCGGCTTCGGTTTGCATGAAATTCCCGGAATCCATTTCGCGCAATATAATTACGTCTGCGCGTTTGGCTATGGCGAAATTGTGGATTCACCGTCAGCGCCGAAGATGGTTGACGCGCGGGCGCAGGAATGAGCCTCATTGAGCCATGGTGGCAGGACAAGTTTTGCGTGATTGATGTGGCGGTGATCGGCGTCGGCCCGGCGGGTTTGGCGGCGGCGCTGCGGCTGAAGGCGCGCGGGGTAAAACATGTCGCCATTCTGGAACGCGAGGCCATCCTGGGCGGGGCGCTGCTGCTAAACCCCCGCCGGATTTATGGGTTTTGGCAATTTGGGCGTTTGCTTGCCGGGCCAGCCTATGCCGCGCGCCTGGCGCAGGCGGCAGCGGCGGCGGGGGTGGAGATACGGCTCAACCATGAGGTGATGGCGCTGCGCGCCAACGGCGTGATGGAGGTCTCGGCCCAGGATGCGGCCAATCTGTTCTCGGCACGGCGGGTATTGCTCACCGCGCCTGTGGCGGCGAGCCATCTGCGCCTGGACCCTGCATTGGGTGGCCCGGCGGTGGACCAATATGGCCGCTGCTCGGATATTTCCTATTTCGCAGCCGCGAAGCTGGCGGGCATGGAAACGCCGGAGTTTCGTAGCGGAACTATATCTGGCGATTATATCGCGGACGATCTTTCAGGCGGGCTGCCAAGCCTGGAGGGCAGGTTGGAGGTGCTGGCCGGGCCGGGTGTCCATTCTGTGGTGCCGCAATGTCTGGCGCATGTGGCGCCATTGCGCGGGCGGCTGGAAGTTTGCGCGGCTGAAGCCAGACAAGGCCAATTGCGTGTGCGTGCGGGGGAGGTAGTGCTCTACCGCCGCCGGGTAGCGGTGCGCCCGGCGCAGCGCATCGTCATCAACCTGGATGGGATGAAAACCCCGCCGGATGACGCCAAGCTGATTGTTGAGATCGTCACATAAAAAACCCCGCCGTGCCGGGTGGCTGGCGGGGTTGAATGCGTCAGGTACGGATCAGGCGACGATTTCGATTTCCGCGAAGAAGAACGAAATTTCCTGCGCGGCGGCTTCTGGGCTGTCGGAGCCATGCACGGAATTGGCTTCGATGGATTCGGCGAATTCCTTGCGGATGGTGCCGGGCTCGGCATTGGCCGGGTTGGTGGCACCCATAATCTCGCGGTTTTTAGCGATGGCGTTTTCGCCCACCAGAACCTGCGCCACCACCGGGCCGGAGATCATGAAGGAGACAAGATCGTTAAAGAACGGGCGCGCGGAATGCACGGCATAAAACGCCTCGGCCTGGGCTTTGGTGAGCTGCAAGCGCTTGGCTGCCGCCACGGTGAGGCCCTTTTCCTCGAACTTGGCGTTGATTTTGCCGGTGAGGTTGCGGCGGGTGGCGTCCGGCTTGATGATGGAAAGCGTGCGTTCGGTGGCCATGATGTCAATTCCCAATGAAAGTTGGCCGCGCAATAGCCGGGCCGCCCTTTTGCATCAACCCCCGGGCTTCATATAGATGGCGCATGAGTGTTCTGCGCCTTGAAGATCTTTCCTATTCCATTGCCGGCCGCCCGTTGCTGGAGCATGCGGCGCTGCTGCTGGATGAAGGCCGCCGCGTGGGGCTCATCGGCCGCAACGGGGCGGGCAAATCCACGCTCTTGAAACTCATCGCCGGAATAATCCGGCCAGATGGCGGCAAAGTGAGCTTCGGCAACCGGGTGCGGCTGGGCTATGTGGCGCAGGAAGCGCCGGGCGGCAGCCTCACCCCGCTGGATGTGGTGCTGGCTGCCGATGTTGAGCGCGCAGCCCTGCTGGAAGCCGCCGAACACGCTGAAACACCCGCTGAAAAACTGGCGGAAATTCATGACCGCCTGCTGGCCATAAGTGCGGATTCCGCACCTTCTCGCGCGGCCGCCATCCTGGCGGGCCTCGGCTTTAACGAGGAATGGCAGGCAAGGCCGATGAGCAGCTATTCCGGCGGCTGGCGGATGCGCGTGGCGCTGGCGGCGGTGCTGTTCTCCGAGCCTGATCTGCTGTTGCTGGACGAACCGACCAACCATCTGGACCTTGAAGCCACACTTTGGCTGGAAGGCTATTTGCAGAAATTTCCCGGCGCCATTCTGCTGGTCAGCCATGACCGGCAATTGCTGGATAAGGCGGTTGAAGCGATTGTGCATCTGGATGGCGGGAAGCTGACCATGACCCCCGGCGGCTTTGCGGAGTTCGTGCGCATTAAAACCGAGCGCGCCTTGCAGCAGGCCCGTGCTGCGGAAAAAATCGCTGCTCAGCGCGCGCATATGCAAAGCTTCGTGGACCGGTTTCGCGCCAAAGCAACCAAGGCCCGCCAGGCGCAAAGCCGCCTGAAGGCGTTGGAGAAACTGCCGCAGATTGAGGCCGTAGTGGAAGCGCACGCCACCCATTTCTCTTTCCCCAGCCCTTCGGAATTGCCGCCGCCAATGCTCCAGCTTGAGGGCGTGGACATTGGCTATGACGGCAAGCCGGTGCTTGGCGGTGTGTCTCTGCGGATCGACATGGAAGATCGCATTGCCCTGCTCGGCCAGAACGGCAACGGCAAATCCACTTTGGCGAAGCTGTTGGCAGGCAGGCTTTCTGCTCTGCGCGGGCGGGAGTTTCGGGTGAAGGGCCTGCGCGTGGGGTATTTCGCCCAGCATCAGGAGGATGATCTGGTGCTGACGGATACGCCCTATGACCATCTGGCCCGAGCTCTGCCGCAGGCGCTGCCCGCCCAGGTGCGCGCCCAGGCGGCGCGGTTCGGGCTGGATGCGGACAGGGTGAACACGCCGGTCGGCCAGATGTCGGGCGGGGAAAAGGCGCGGCTGCTGCTGGCGCTGGCGACGCGTGATGCGCCGCATCTGCTGATTCTCGATGAGCCGACCAACCATCTGGATATCGACGCCCGCGACGCGTTGATCAAAGCGCTGACGGATTTCGAGGGTGCCGTGGTGCTGATTTCCCACGATCCGTATCTGGTGGAGCTGGCCGCAGACAGGCTGGTGCTGGTGGCAAACGGCAAGGCCACGCCGTTTGAGGGCGACCTGGCCGCCTATGCCGCCAGCATGAGCGAACGCGCTGCCCCGGCCACCGGGCATAAGCCCGAGGAGAAGAAAAACGACAAGGCTGCAAGGGCTGAGGCGCGCGCCCGGCTGGTGCCGTTGCAAAAGGCGGCCAAGGTGGCGGAGGCCGCGCTCAACAAGCTGACAGCGGAAAAGCAAACGCTGGAGGCAAAGCTGGCGGATGCGGGAATTTACGCGGTGGCCAAGGCGGCGGAGCTGAACAGGATTACGCTGCGCTTAGGCGCGTTGAAAAATGAGATTGAAGCCGCTGAAAGCGCATGGCTGGAAGCCGCTGAAGCGCTGGAAGCCGTTAGCTAGCTAAGCCACCAGCAGTTTCACGTGGTTGCTCTCCAGCGTTTTGCGTAATCCTGTCGGGGGCGCTGCGTCGGTCACCAACGTGCTAATTTGCGACCAATCGGCAAAGCGGGTGGAGAAAGGCTGGTTGAATTTGCTTTGATCCGCGGCGATCAAGCATCGCGCCGCGCGGCTTAGCATCGCCACGTTCACGGCGGCGATCTCGGGCATGGCGTCGTTTGGGCCATCTTCGGTTAAGCCGCTGGCGCCTAAAATCACCCAATCCGCGTAAAGATTTTGCAGAAACACGATGGCATGGCCGCCGGTCGTGCTGGCTTTCGCGGAATGATATAGGCCTGGGATCATCATCACCTCAACCAGATGGTTCACCCCCGCCGCCGCCGCCACCGCGAAAGAATGGGTAACCACGGTGATATGTTTTAGCCGAGCGGCAATCTGCTGTGCCACCATCACCGCGGTTGCCCCGCTGCCAATAAGCAGAATGCGCGCATCCGCCACCTCATCCACCGCGGCCTTGGCGATACGTTGGCGTTCGGCCAGCAGCAGCTTCTGGTGTTCTGCCGCGCTGTGGGTATCGGCTCCCAGTTTTCGCACTGCGCCGCCATAAGTCCGGCTGATCAACCCGGTTCGGGTGAGTTCTTCAAAGTCCCGGCGAATTGTCTCAGTGGAAACCCCGAGCTGATGGGCGAGTGCGGCAACCCGCACACTGGGCTCCTCGCCGAGTGTCGCGAGGATTTTCGCGTGCCGCTCCCGTTTTTCCTGCCTCATTCATCCACTCGCCTAGATTGAGTGCAAGTATGATTGCCAGTTCGGAATTATGCAATTGTTGGAATTTCCACATTTTTTGGTTCAAGTGGTGCTAACGTGTAATGAAACGAGACACCTCGGCTTAACGCCTGCGTGGTTAGGCAAATTTTAGAATGAAAAATCCGCCTACCAGCAACAGGGCGAACAGCCCGGTGACCAGCCCCAGCCGCTTTTCGATAAAAACCCGGGCCGGTTCGCCAAAGAAGCGTAGCAACACGGCCTCCAGCAAAAACCGGCTGCCACGGGTGACGAAGCTAAGCCCCATGAACGCCCAGAAATTAAATTTTGCCGCCCCCGCCGCAATGGTGACGATTTTATACGGGATCGGCGTCAGTCCTTTAATGAGGATGATGGCAGCGCCGTATTCGGCGAATTTGCGTTGAAAGGCGGTAAAGGCGGCCTCGTAATGGTAGAAATGAATAATCGGCTGGGCCAGCTTCGCGAGCAGGGCATAGCCGATGCCATAGCCAATGGCCCCGCCCAGTACGCTGCCCAGCGTGGCGATGAGCGCATAAATCAAAGCACGGCGCGGCTTGGCCAGGGCCATGGGAATAAGCAGCACATCTGGCGGCAGGGGAAACACGCTGGCTTCGGCCATGGCCACGAAGAACAGCCAGAACGGCGCGGTGGGCCTGGCGCTTAAAGCCAGCAGGCGGTCGTAAAGGCCCTTCAGCACCGGATTAGTCCTGCAGAATCACGGAGCGGTGGCGGAGCTGGTCCATCATCTGTTCGGATTCCAGTTCCACCCGCCGGTCCACGATCATGTTGGCGATCTGATTATCCGGCGGTAGCTGCGCTTTTTCCTGGCTGCGCGAGCAGATCATCACCACCGAGACGCCCGTTGCCTGCACCAGCGGGCGGCTGAGCGTGTTGAGCGGCAATTGCGCCAAAACCTGTTGGAAGGCGGGCGGGGTGACGGTGGCAAGGTTTACCGGCCCGGGGTTGGAGGGCTGGATGTTGCCATAGCTGGCGTTCAGCGCCTGCACGGCATTGCAGCTACTCGCCTTTTGGGCCTTGGCCATGAACTGGGTGATGAAGCTGATCTGCACCTGGCCAAGCTGCCCGCCCGTTACCGGCTGCGGGTATTGGCCATAGGCCTGGCGGATATCCAGGATGGTCTGCATCTGGTTGCCGACATCATGCTTTTCCAGAAGCTGGACGATGTCGTACCCGCCCGGCACCCGGATGGGGTTGGAAATGGCCCCTGTCGGCATTTGCTGCACCGTGGAGGCCACCGCCGGATCCAGTTGGTTAAGCTGCACAAAGCCAAGATCGCCGCCGGAAAGTGCTGTTTGGGCTTGCGAGAATTGCGCCGCGACGATGGGGAAGGGCGCGCCCTGGCGAAGCTGAGCGATGACCGTGTTGGCAAAATTCTGCGCCGTGGTTTCGTCGCTTGGGTCTGTCACCGGGATGAAGATTTCGGCCAGATGGTAGCGGGTGGCACCAAGACTCGCCTGCAAAGCGGCTTTTTGCGCCGTGAGGTCACCCGGCGTGGGTGTTAGCCCCGGCCCCAGCACTTTATGCAGCACTTGTTGCCAACCGATGCTGGTGCGCAGCTGCGAAAGCAGGGTGGCATAGGGCACGCCCGCCGCCTCCAGCTTCGCTTGCAGCCCGCCCGGGGGCAAGCCGTTGCCCTGCTCGATATGCGAAATCGCATCCGCCAGGTCTTGGGAGGAGACATTGATGCCGAGCTTCTCGATCTCCTGCTGCTGCAAGGTTTCGTCGATCAGCTGCTTGGTGACCTGCGGAAACAGCCGCTGAATCACATCCGGCGTGGGTTGCATGCCAAGGGAAAGCGCCAGCAGCCTGGCGCGCGCCGAAACATCCTGGGTGGTGATGACCTGGCCGTTGACCACCGCCGCCATGCCAGCGGAATCCGGCGCCTGCATGGGTGCGGGCGTGGGCGCGGCGCTTTGCGCCAGGGCAGGGGCGGCGCAAACCGTGGCAAGAAGGGCGGCGCGGAGCAGGAATTTCATAGGGCGTTAAATCCAACGGTTCCGAGGGTTTTGAAATTGAACTGCAGAAGCACCAGCGTGCTGCCATTGTCCAGGTTGAACGAGGTGAAACGTTTGTAGAAGATCAAATTCACGCCGAAGCAATCATTCTGCCATCCGGCGGAGGCGTTTACCTCGTCGAATTTTCCGGTCTTCAGGTTCCGCTGCGCCCCGCCGGAGACATTCCAGGGGCCATCCTGGGTGGAGAGGTTGAGCGTGGCTTCCTGGCGCGGCATGAAATATTGCGGCGGCGGGGTAAGGTTGGGTGACTGGCCCAGGGTAAGATTGTCGTAAAGCGTGTAGGGATTGGTGTTGGTGTAAAGATACCCGCCGGAAACCCCAAGCCGCTTGCCGCCAAAATTCGCGGTGATATCGGTCATCCGGTCGCCAAGGGAACGATGCGAGAGCCGCCCCCGGTAAGACAGGTTGAACCAGGGCGTGGGGGCCACAACCGCGCGGGTGACGATATCCGAGACGTTGTCTTGCAGCCCGGAGGCGGGCAGATAAACCAGGTCTTTATGGAAGCGGTAGGACTGGCCGATGAGCCCATCCAGCGTCATCCCGCCAGGTAGATACCAGGCGGCGTGCATGGCGTAATCCACCCGCGCGCCGCCTTCCAGCCGGTCGATGCCGGGGTAGCGGTTGAGGCTGAACAGATTGGCGTCGGAGAATTCGAGGTCGAGGCTGTCCTCGTTTGGAATCCGGGCGTTGTTCGAGATGCCGGTGACCGGTGAGGCGACAAGCTGCACCATCGGCTCGATCATCTGGCTGCCCCAATGTTGTGTGGCGCGCAGGAAAGGCCAGCGCAGCATCACCGCGCCGTAAGGCTGGGCGCGGGTGATGCTGTTCTGCTGGGTGAGGCTGAAATTCGGTTGCTGATTCAGCTTGTCGGCATTGTAATAGGCGGCATCGAGCTGCAGCCGTGCCGTGCCAACGATGCCTTCCGGCAGCATGAAGGGCAGCGCATAAGACGGAATAAACGCAACGCGGCGCGTATTGGTGCCGACATGGCGCATTACGTTGAACACGCTGGCATCCACCCGGAAGGTGCCGCCGAGGCTGTCGGGCCGGGAGACGTAATGATACTGCCCGTAAGGGGCAACAATCGGGAGCTCGCTCTGGTTGACCGAGGCAACCAAGCCCTGGAAGGTTTCAGCATCGAGCCGCGCGTAAGACCCGCGGCCAAAGCCTTCGAGGTAGATGTTGCTATCCAAATAAGAGGCGTTTGGTAGGATGCTGAAATCATCCAGATATTGCGGGTTGGAGGCGCGGTTGAACGAGAAACCGGCGCGCCAGGCATGATTGAGGTCGAACGTGCCGTTGGCGAAAACGGAGTCGCCGAACGCGCCCCTGTCCCGTCCGCCGGAAAGCTTCACATCCAGCGTGCCGTGGTTGAAGGCTTCGCGGTAATCGGCTTTCAGCGCCGGGCCCTGCTTGGTGGCGAGCACGGGGGTGAGGGTCACGTCCGCCGAGGGGCCAAGGGTTATGAAATAAGGAATGACGGCAAACGCGCCGAGCTGCGAGGTGGCACCGACTGAGGGGATGAGCAGCCCGGTTTTGCGTTTCACCGAGGGGTCCGGTTCGCTCAGATAGGGTAGCCAGAATACCGGCACGCCCTTCATCAGCAGCGTCGCGTTGCGGAACTCGATCATTTTATGCTCAAGGTCGCGCGTGGCGCTGCTGGCGCGGATCGCCCAGGTGGGGGCCGCGCGCGGGTCGCTCTTGCACAAATCACAGGCGGAATAAACAGGCTTGGAAAGCTTGTCGATCTTGCCGTCATAGCGTTCGCCGCCATTGGCGATGATGCGGGCATTCTCTGCCAGCCGCGCCGCCACGGATTGCATCACCGCGTCCTTCATGCCGTGTGAGAGCACGACATGATCGGCATAAACCGTGGTGCCGTCTGGCTGCACGAGTGAGACATGGCCGGAGGCGGTGACGACATTGGTATTGCGATTGATCGTTATCTTGTCCGCGCGCAGGGTCTGGCCGTTCTGAATGGCGGTGACATGGCCGGCAGCCGTCACGATGTTGCCGGGCTTGTTATAGGAAAGCGTATCTGCGGTGAAGCTCACCGGCGCGTTGGTGCGACCTGTTGTCTCGGGGGCGGAAATCAGCGCCCCCATGGATTGCGCCAAGGCGGGCGCGCCCAGGCAGGTGGTGGCGAGCAAAGCGAAGATTCGGCCAGTGCGGGTCATGGCTCAGCCATCTTCCAGATGCAGCAACAAGGCAAGCGCCAAAAACAAACCTGCCACCGTTGGTGCCCAGGCGGCAAGGCCCACCGGCACCGCGCCCGAGGTGCCGAACTGCTTGGCAACCTCTGAAACCATGAACAAGGCAAAGCCGAACCCGACACCGGCCACCAGCATGGCGCCCGCGCCGCCGCGCCGCGAGGGGCGCATGGAAAACCCCGCCGCCACCAACGCCATGGTGCCGCATAAAAGCGGCAGCGCCAGCAGGCTCTGGAACACCAGCTCATGCTGAGTTGCTGAAAAGCCTGAGTGCCGTAGCAGACGAATAAACCCTGGCAACGCCCAGAAGGAGAGCGCGTTGGGAGAGGCAAAGCTCTCCTGCACGCGGTTCACGGTCAGGTCTGTGGGGAAGCGCGTTTGCGGAATATGCCGGGGGGCCGTTCCTGGCTTCAGCACCGAGATGTTTTGCAGCGTCCAATCGCCGGAACGCAATGTGGCATGCTCTGCCTCCAGCCGTTCCAGCAGGTCCGTCTCAGCGTCCAGCCGCAGAATGCTCACCTCGTCGGCCACCAGCGTGTTGTTGTGCAGCCGGACATTGCTGGCATGAACCACGGCGACGCCATTGGGCACCAGGCCATTATCGCTTTGGCGTACCCAAAGCGAACCGCCATTAAGTGAAAGCGGGCCGCCGGCGGGTTTAAGGTGAAGATTGTCGAGCTGCTCGGCCCGGCCATACATAACCGCCGAAAGCGGGCTTATGGCCGTGGTGCAGAGCACCCCCAGCAGGCAGGCCACGAGAAAGGGCGTTGCCAAAAACTGCCAGGCCGAAATGCCAGCCGCCCGCGCCACCACCAGCTCCGAGGAGCGCGCCAGCCGCCAGAAGGCGTAAAGTCCGCCCAGCAGCACCGCGAAAGGCATAATCTGCATCAGGCTCCAGGGCAGGCGCAGCAGCTCGATCTCAACAATCACGCCGAATCCGGCATGGGGGGCAGTGGCGGATTCGCGCAAAAGCTCCAGAAAATCGAATAACGCCACCAGCCCGGTAAGCCCGGCGGACATCGCCAGCACGGCGGCGGCGAAAGACCGCCCGAAATACCAGGAAATGGTAATCGGCAGTTTCATGCGCGCGGTGCGCCCTGGCGCAGCAGAATAGCGAAGGCTGCGCCCGGCGGCAGCAGCGCCCACACCCATATAAGCGGCAGCAGCGCGGTGTTGCGGGCTGCGAAGTTATTCACCCCCAGCCCCAGCGCCACCAGCGCGGTAACAATGCCAACCGCCCCGATAACGCGCGCCAGCCCGCCATGGCGCCGGAACCCCCCGCCCAGAGCGGCCACCAGCGCCACCAGCGTATAGCCCAGCGTGGCCAGCGGCGCGCTCAACCGGCGTTGCGCTTCCACCAGCCATTTCGCCCTGTCGCCCTTTGCCAGGCTGGCCGGGGGGTGGAGCAATGCCGGCAAAGTCACCTCCGCCGGATCTGTGTCCACCGGCCCGCCATTGCGCATGGTCTCCGCCAGGGAGAGCGTGTTACGTTGGAAGGTCAGCAGGTCGAGATCGCCGGTTTTCGAGTCTATCTGCTCGCGCGAGCCGTTTTCCAGCACCACCACCGGGCCTTGCGCGGTGGAAACCAGTGCGCCGGTGCGCGCCAGAATGGTGGCCGGAGCGCTGGGGTTGCGGTCATCTTCTATGATGATGCCCTTGAGGCTGCCATTGGCGGCACGGGACTGCACATACACCGTGATATCGCTTGAAACCGGGGTAAATACGCCGGGCTCAAGCAAAAACGCTGCAATTTGGTTGCGGATCTCGTACTGATAATCCCGGAAGATCGAAAGGCTCCAGGGCACAACCCCCAGGCTGAGGCCATAGCCCAGCAGCGTCACCGCCACCGCCAGGGTCAGTGCCGGGCGGGCGAGTTTGCGGTCCGAAAGCCCTAGCCCGCGCATGATTGTCAGCTCCCGGTCGCCAGAGAGCCGGAGATAAATGAACAGCACCACGATGAAGCAGGTGATCGGCAGGATGGTGGCCAGAAAACTTGGCACCAGCAGGGCCGTGAGCTTCACGAACACGAAGGGCGAGAGCCCGTGACTGACGATGATCTGGATAAAGCGCAGCGATTGGGTGAGCCAGATCAGCGCCACCAGACCCGCCGTGACAAGTGCCAGCGCCAGCACAAGCTGGCCCAGAACGTACCTGTCCAGCCGGTGGAAGAAGGGCAAGGGTTGCATCTCGGTTGCTTCTCTGGCGGCCCGCGGCGGGGAAGGCAAGGGTGGCGAGGCTGACTGAAACATGCGGTGACCAAACAATGGGCGTAAGGCAAAATTATGCGTTGCACCTTCCACATAAAAACTGTTGTATCCGCCACAATTCCAAGGGTTGATGAATTATGATTCATGAAGGCGGGGGATTCGATGGGCTTGGGGTATGTGGCTACATTAATTTGGGCTTTAGGTGATGATTTATGTCGGGCCTGATTCCGCCAGGGGTACCCCGCCCCGCTGAGCTTTCAGATGCCGAGTTGGAACAGCGGCTGGAAGCCAGGCGTAAATGGCTGGGAGAGACAGCCTTTGCCTATGACCCGCCGCTGGAGCCAGTGCGCGGTGACGGGGTTTACCTGTATGACAGCGCCGGGCAGGGTTATCTGGACATGCACAGCAATGTACCCTCAGTTGGGCATGGGCACCCGGAAGTGGTTTCAGCCATCGCCGCCCAGGCCGCCACGCTCAACACCCATTCGCGCCACCTTAATAATGCGGTTGAGGCTTATGCCGCGCGGCTGCTGGGGCTGTTTCCTGCCCCGCTTGGCGGATTGATCATGACCTGCTCAGGCAGCGAGGCGAACGACCTCGCCTTGCGTGTTGCCAGGCTTGTTACCGGCCGGCAGGGCATTATCGTAACCTCTGGTGCCCGCCATGGCAGCACCGCGATGACGGCTGAAATCTCCCCCGGCCTGAACCAGCCTTTGCCCGCGCATGTAAGAACCATTCCAGCGCCCGACCCTCGCCTTGCCGGTGGCGATGCGCTGGGTAGCTGGTTTGCCGCGCGTGTGCGCGAAGAAGCTGCCATTCTGAATAAAACCGGCGCTGGCTTTGCCGCATTGGTGTTGGACAGCGCCTTCGCCTTCGATGGCGTGTTTACCGACCCGCCAGGATTTTTGGCAGAGGCCGTGGACGCAACGCGCCAGTCGGGCGGGCTGTTCATTGCCGATGAGGTTCAGGCCGGGTTTGGCCGCACGGGCGAGCTTTGGGGCTTTTCCCGGCACCGCGTCGTGCCGGATGTGGTCACCCTGGGCAAGCCGATGGGCAATGGCTACCCGGTTGGCGGAGTGGTGATGCGGGCGGCGCATCTTGCCCGATTAAACGCCAGCGCGCCGTATTTCAGCGGCTGTGGCGGTAGCCCGGTGGCGGCGGCGGCGGGCATGGCGGTGCTGGATGTGATCGAGGCGGAAAAGCTCATTCGCAATGCCGGGCGCAATGGTGAATTGTTGCGCAAGGGTTTGCGGCGGCTGGCGAAATCTTTCCCGCGCATTGCCGCCGTGCGGGGTGCGGGTTTGCTCTTCGGCGTGGATCTGGTCTCGCCCAAAACCGGCGCACCAGACCCCGAGGCGGCGGGCCAGGTGATTAACGCATTGCGGCGGAATTTCATCCTGGCCGGCAGGGCAACACCCGCCAGCCATGTTTTGCAACTGCGCCCGCCCTTATCCATCTCGGCGGGGCAAGTGGCGCAATTCCTGGAGGCTTTTCGTGGCGTTCTGGCCACGCTGGCATGAACCGTGCCCTCTGGGGCTCTCTTATGCGGCTGAACACCTCGACATCTGGTTGTCACATCGCTACTTGGAGCGCGGGATGAGCAAGGCGGGGCCAGCATGATTGACGACGACAAGCCACATGAGGAATGCGGCGTATTCGGCGCCTGGAACGTGGCCGATGCGGCGGCGATCACCGCGCTTGGTTTGCACGCGCTGCAGCATCGCGGGCAGGAAGCCACGGGCATTGTCACGCATGACGGCGTGCGGTTCAATTCCCATAAGGGGCTGGGCCTGGTGGGCGATAATTACGGCGATGCCAAGGTGATGGCCGGGCTGCCCGGTGCCCGCGCCATCGGTCACAACCGCTACGCCACCACGGGTGACACCGTGCTGCGCAATGTGCAGCCGCTCTTCGCGGAGTTTGAATTCGGCGGCTTTGCCGTCGGCCATAACGGCAACCTCACCAACGCGCATACGCTGCGCAAGGCGCTCACCCGCCGCGGCTGCCTGTTTCAGTCCACCATGGACTCAGAGGTGTTCGTTCACCTCATCGCCATCTCTCTGTACGCCAATGTGGTGGATCGTCTTATCGACGCGATCAAGCAGGTGATCGGCGCGTACTCCCTGGTGGCGCTCACCAATGAGCAGCTGATCGGCGTGCGCGACCCGCTGGGCGTGCGCCCACTGGTGCTGGGCAAGCTTTCCGGCGCGGATGGCAAGCCAGGCTGGGTGCTCTCCTCTGAAAGCTGCGGGCTGGATATCGTGGGTGCGGAATTCGTGCGCGATGTCGAGCCCGGCGAGATCGTATTGATCGACGATAGCGGTGTTACCAGCATCAAACCCTTCGCGCCTGTTAAGCCGCGCTTTTGCGTGTTCGAGTATATTTATTTCGCCCGGCCGGATTCCATCATGGAAGGCAACTCCGTTTACACAGCGCGCAAAAAAATCGGCGCACAGCTGGCGCTTGAAGCGCCCGCCGAAGCAGATGTGGTGGTGCCGGTGCCCGATTCCGGGGTGCCCGCGGCCATGGGCTTCGCGGAAGCTTCCGGCATTAATTTCGAGCTTGGCATCATTCGCAACCATTATGTCGGCCGCACATTCATCGAGCCGACGGACCAGATCCGCCATCTTGGCGTGCGGCTCAAACATTCGGCAAACCGTGCCATGATCGAGGGCAAGCGCGTGGTGCTGGTGGACGATTCCATCGTGCGCGGCACCACCAGCCAGAAGATTGTGGAGATGGTGCGCCAGGCCGGGGCCAAGGAGGTGCATATGCGCATCGCCGGGCCGCCGACCACCCATTCCTGCTTCTATGGCATCGACACGCCAGAGCGCGCCAAGCTGCTGGCGGCCCGCAACTCCGTTGAAGAAATGGCGAAACTCATCGGCGTTGATTCGCTGGCGTTCATTTCGATCGACGGGCTTTACAAGGCTTTAGGCAAAGGCGGGCGTGACGCCGCCGAGCCGGCCTTCTGCGATGCCTGTTTCACAGGCGATTACCCGATCCAGCTCACGGATAACGCTGAAGCGCGCGTGAGCAGGCCAAGCCTGCTGGCTGAATTAAATTAGACGCCTTTTGGTGTTCAACCCGCCCCGCCGCAAGGCGGGGTTTTTTAATGGGGCCTCGCTGAGGCGGAAAAGTCTTTGTAATTAGTTTTAAAATCAATCACATGCGGGGCATAATGTGTCATTTAAGCCACATCCGCCCGCCAAAACATCAACCAGACAGGTTTCGTCTGGCATTCGCCATTCGTGGCATGTAGGTTGCAGTCTGGTTACTGCAAATGGCGCTTGTTAAGGCTAATTATAAGATTTACTCGCGCCATCCGATTAGAGTTTAGGCATCACGCGCTAACAATGCGCAACTAGGAGGCATAATGATTACAATGCGTCGGCAACTTCTTGGATTGGGCTTTGTGGCCGCGTCCTCTCTTCTGGCTCTTCAATCGGCCCACGCCATGAATGGCCCAACCGCGATCAATATTGATGGCGGCCCGCTTGGCCAGCTCAGCCTCAGCGGCGGCGTGGACGGCTATGGCTATTACGTAAGCAAGCTGCCGAATGGCACCCTGAACCACGGCGTCAATGTCGCGAACGCGCTGGTTCAGTTGCAGAAGACCACCGGTGAGCTGCAATTCACCATTGAAGTCGGCTCCAATGGCGGTGCGGTCACGGTGGGTGCCTCCGGCCGTCCGGGCCAGACCTCCATCAACAATTTCAGCACCGGCCCGCTTTATGCTGGTTACGTGACCATCGCGCCGAAGGACATGCCCTTCACCATCTCCGCTGGCCGTATGGCTTCGCTGGAAGGCTGGGAGTCCGCCATTGACTGGAACAACGAGTCGCAGCTGACCACCGACATCTGGTATGTGCAGAACAGCCAGGCGGACGGCGTTGAGGGCAGCTATACGGCTGGCCCTGTCACCGCGACCGTCGAGTTCGGCGATGGCTGGGACACGCATGTGTTCAACTTCGCGCAGGCCCTGGTTAGCTACACGATCAATTCCAACAATAATGTGAACGTGTACTATGCTGGCAATCTCGGTCGCACCGGCCTGAACGCCCGCACCTATGGCTGGGGTTCCGGCACCACCGTTGCTGGTTACGGCCCGTATTTCATGAACTCGCAGATGATTGGTGGCTGGTACAGCTACACCATGGGCAACCTGAACGTGATTCCTGAAGTTCAGTATGTCTATGCCAAGACCGACCATCAGCTCGGCATTGATAAGCCCACCTCCAACTTCGGCGCGGCCGTGTTCGGCGACTACGCTTTCGGCACCTCGCCTTACTCCCTCGGCGGCTGGGTTGAGTATGAGAAGTCTCAGGGTGCGGGTTCCTGGTTTGTTGGTCCGAACTCCGAGGCGGTTGGCTTTGCGGTTTCGCCCACCTGGCAGTATAAGGATCTGTTCGCCCGCGTGAACGGTGGCGGTCTGTACCTGCTGAACAATAAGTATGATGGCGCCACCTACGGCTATGGTGCCAACGGCACGGACAAGTTCCAGTTCGTCGGCACGCTGGAAGCCGGCCTGCTGTTCTAATTCGAACGGTTTGCTGAAAACAGGAAAGGCCGGAGCATTGCTCCGGCCTTTTTTATTTACCCGCGCCGGCCGAACATTTTTTCTAAATCCACGCGGGTGAGTTTCAAGAAAGTCGGCCGACCGTGAGAGCATGTGGCGGCGCGGGGTGTCGCCTCCATCTCGCGCAGCAGGGTGTTTATCTCCTCGCGCTGCAACCGCCGCCCGGCACGGATAGAACGGTGGCAGGCGAGCCGCGCCAATGCCGCATCCAGCTTCGCTTCCAACGCCAAAGGCGCACCGGATTCAGCGAATTCCTCCGCCAGGTCGCGCAGCAGGCTGGCGGCGTCAGGCTCCTTCAAAGCGGCAGGCACACCGCGCACCAGCACCGCACCGGGGCCAAAGGCTTCAATCTCCAGCCCTAGCCTGGCTAAAATCTCTGCCTCTCCCAGCAGCCTTGCGGCTTCCATGGGTGCGAACTCCACCACCACCGGCACCAGCAAGGGCTGGGTGGCAATGCGCCCTTCCATAAACTGCGCGCGCAGGCGCTCCTCTGTCAGCCGCTCATGGGCGGCGTGCTGGTCGATGATAACAAGCGAGCCATCCGGTGCCTGTGCCAGCACGTAAGTGTCTAATATCTGTGCCAGCGGTGCGCCGAGCGGATGGTCTGTCTCCGGCTCTGGCTCATCTTGTTCCTGAAATATCGTTCGCGCCACAGGCATCGCCGCCAGTGCCAGCTCCGCCTCGGCAAAGCCGCGCGCGGTGCTTTTGGGCATGGCGGGTAGCGGGTAGAGGCGGCGGGTTGGTAAGGCCGCTATCGGCGCGCTTGCCAAACTTACAGGCACGGAAAGCGCCCTTCCAATCGCCCCAATTACCAGGCTGCGGATGCCGTTCTGGTCGGCAAAGCGCAATTCGGATTTGGCGGGGTGCACATTCACGTCCAGCGCCTCATCCGGCAAGTCCAGCCGCAAAGCCGCCACGGGAAAGCGCCCGGCGGGAATCACATCCCGGTAGGCGAGCCGCAATGAAAGGCGCAGCATGGAATCCTGCACCGGGCGGCCATTCACCACGAAGCTTTGCAATTGCGAGGTGGCGCGGTTGAGGCTGGCCGGGCCGATAAGGCCAGAGAGCCGTACATCCTCACGCTCAGCCATTAACGGCAGCATGGTATTGGCGGCTTCGCGGCCAAACAAGGCGGCGATGCGGGCGGTTTCTTCCTGGCCGGGCAGGTCAAACACCACCCGCTCGTCTGAAACCAGGCGAAACGCCACATGCGGGGCGGCAAGGGCGAGGCGCCATACGGTGCGCTCCGCCGCTTCGGCCTCGGCGCGGGGGGAGCGCAGGAATTTCCGCCGTGCCGGGGTGGCGTAGAATAAATCCTCGGCAATGGCGCGCGTGCCTTTTATGCCAGGCACTGGCCGCGCTGCCGTCACCACCCCGCCCGCCACATCAATCCGCCAGGCGGAATCTTGGGCCTCCGGGCGGCTTATCAGCGTCAGCCGGGCCGCCGCCCCTATCGAGGGCAGCGCCTCACCCCTGAAGCCCAGCGTGGAAATCTGCACCAGCATGTCGTCTTGCAGTTTGGAGGTGGCATGGCGCTCAATCGCCAGTGGCAGCTCAGCTTCCGGTATCCCGCACCCATCGTCGATAATCTCGATCCGCTCGACCCCGCCGCCCGCCAGAATCACCTCAATCCGCTTCGCCCCGGCATCCAGCGCGTTCTCCACCAGCTCTTTCACTGCCGCAGCGGGGCGTTCAATCACCTCCCCGGCGGCGATACGGTTGATAGTGGTCTCAGCAAGGCGGCGTATGGGCATTGCCCCTCATATCATGCGTGGCCGAGTCCTGCCTGCTGGCGCTTCACGAAAGAAAGTTTCCCTGCAATAGTGGTAATGCCCCAATCGCGGAGATCGCCTCATGAAAATCCTCGTCTTTCAACATGCCGTATCGGAACATCCCGGCAGCTTCCGCGACGTGATGAAAGCCCGTGGCTGCACCATGCACGCGGTGGAGCTGGATGAGGGCGAGGCGATTCCACCGCTGGACGATTTCGATGCGCTGCTGGTGATGGGCGGGCCCATGGATGTGTGGCAGACCGCTCGGCACCCCTGGCTGCTGGATGAAATGGCGGTGATTGCCCAATGGGTGAAGGCCGGGCGGCCTTATCTGGGCATGTGCCTTGGCCACCAGCTTCTGGCGCAGGCGCTGGGTGGCGAGGTTGGGCTGATGACTGCCCCCGAGGTGGGGATGAGCAAGGTGAAAATCGCGCCTGACCCCATTTTCGAAGGGTTACCCGCCGCCTGGCCTTGCCTGCAATGGCATGGGGCGGAGGTGCAGCGCCTGCCGGCAGGGGCTGAGCTGCTGGCAAGCTCGCCCGCCTGTGCCATTCAGGCGCAACGCTGGGGCCGCTTTGCCTACGGATTGCAGTTCCACATGGAGCTTACCCAAACCACAACGGCTGAATGGGGGGCGCTGCCGGAGTACAAAAAGGCGCTGGAGCGTGTGCGCGGCCCCGGCGCGCTGGATACACTGGCGGCGGAGGTGGATGCCGAATTTTCTGGCCTCTACGCCGCGGGGCAAACGGTGTTTGGCAATTTTCTGGACATCGCGGCGCAGGCTTTAGCCCGGGCCTGAAATCCGGCGGCGTTATCTCTACCCTGGGTAACGCCAGAGTTTCACTCTAGCCTTGCCGTGCGCGCGTTCGGCCAGGGGTTCAGCCACATCCAGCGTCTCGCCCGGCCCGAGCTCGGCCACAATCACCGCCCCAGGGGCAAGCCAGCCCTTCGCCGCCAACGCCGCCAGCGCAGGGGCCAGCAGCGCATTGCCATAAGGCGGGTCCAGAAACACCAGATCATGCGGCGAACCAGCGGGCGGATTCAGCGCATCGGCGGCGACGACCCGCGCAGCCTCCGCCTTGCACGCGGCGATGTTGGCTTTCAAAACCACGAGCGCCGGCTTGGCAAGTTCCATAAACGCCGCCGCCGCCGCCCCGCGTGAGAGTGCTTCCAGCCCATAGGCCCCGGTGCCCGCGAACACATCCAGCACTTTGGCCCCCTGCAAATCGCACCAGGGCGCGTGGGCCAGAATGTCAAACACAGCCTGGCGGGCGCGGATGTTGGTTGGGCGCGTCTCCAGCCCCTCTGGTGCCGCCAAGGCGCGGCCCTTCCAGCGCCCGGCGATAATCTTCACTTCGCCAATCCGGGCACCTGTTCGCGCAGAATCTTGCCGTTCACCTCTTCCGCCGCGCCGCGTGGCAGGGTGCCAAGCTGAAACGGTCCGTATGCCACGCGGATAAGCCGCGTCACCGGCAATTCCAGCGCCTCCATCACCCGGCGAATTTCCCGGTTCTTCCCTTCCCGCAGGCTCATGGAAAGCCAGGTGTTGGAACGCTGCACGGAATCGATCGCGGCTTCGATAGGCCCGTATTTTACCCGCTCCACCACCAGCCCATCGGCCAGGCGTTTAATTTTGTCCTGGGAAACGCCGCCATGCACCCGCACGCGGTAGCGGCGCAGCCAGCCGGTGGCGGGGAGTTCAAGCTGGCGAGAGAGCGCACCGTCATTGGTCAGCAGCAACAACCCCTCGGAGGTTAAATCCAGCCGCCCTATGGAAATAAGCCGCGGCAGGCCGGGGGGCAGTTTCTCAAAAACCGTGGGCCTGCCTTCGGGGTCTTTATGCGTTGTCACCAGCCCTTCCGGCTTGTGATAGCGGAACAGGCGGGTGCGTTCCGGCTCGCCCACTGGCTTGCCATCCACCAGCACCATGTCGCCTTTTTTCACGAACACCGCCGGGTGGCTCACTGGCGCGTTGTTCATGCGCACGCGCCCGGCCTCGATCATCACTTCCGCGTCCCGGCGGGATGCCACGCCAGCGCGGGAGAGAAATTTGGCGATGCGCTCGCCGCGTTCAATTTTTTCCTCACTCATGGCAAGCGGCCAGAAAGGCGCGGTAAAGGGCGGCATCGCCCGCATCCACCAGATATTCCGGGTGCCATTGCACGCCGATACAAAATTTCATCGCAGGGTCCTCAATGCCTTCAATCACGCCATCAGGTGCCAGGGCATTCACCACACCCCGCCCTGCGGCTTTCACCGCCTGGTGGTGGGAGGTGTTCACCTGCATCACCGGGCCGACAATCTGGTACAGCTTCGTGCCAGGTAAAACCTCCACACTATGGCCTGCCTCGTAATGGCTGGTTTTCTGCTCATGCTCCAGCGCGTTTGGAATCGCATCCGGAATATGCTGGTGCAGCGTGCCGCCCAGCGCCACGGCCAGAAGCTGCTGCCCGCCGCAAATGCCAAGCACGGGCATGTTGCGCGCCATTGCCCCGTGGAGATAAGCCAGCTCGGCAGTGGTGCGATCCGCCTTCAGCGCCACGGTTTCGTGGGTTTCGGTATCGCCATAAAGAGCGGGGTCCACATCAAACGCCCCGCCGGTCACAATCAGCCCGTCCAGCCGGTCCAGATAATCCTCCGCCAGCTCCGCATCATGCGGCAGCGCCACGCCCAGCCCGCCAAGGGCTGCCAAAGCCTCGGTATAATTCTGCCGCAGCGCGTACCAGGGGTATTTAGACCAGCCACCGGCGGGTTCCGCATCCAGTGTCAGGCCGATTAAGGGGCGTTTTTTCATACCCTCACCTAGACCCGCTGCGCCGGTTCAGGCAAATTTCCGCCCCATGAGCAACGCCATGCAACTTGCGCTGGACGCAGCCCGCCGTGCCGTCCTAGCGGGTGAGGTGCCGGTGGGGGCGGTGGTGACTGATGCAACGGGGGCTGTGCTGGCCATGGCGGCCAACCAGGTGGAAGCCGGGCAGAACCCCACCGCCCATGCGGAATTTCTGGCGCTCTCCGCCGCCCGCGCCGCCCGGGGAAGCAAATATCTGGCTGATTGCACACTTACGGTGACGCTTGAACCCTGCGCCTTTTGCGCCGGGGCGATTGCGGCCTTGCGCGTCGGCAAGTTGGTCTTCGGCGCCTACGACCCAAAAACCGGTGCCGTGGAACATGGGCCGCGATTGTTCACTCAAGCCACCACGCACCATAAACCGGAGGTGATCGGCGGGGTGCGCGAGCAGGAAAGTGCAGCGCTGCTGAAAGAATTTTTTGAGGCCCGGCGGGATGCCTGATTTTTCCCGCGAAACGGCGATTGGCGGACGTGTGGCCGGGGTAGACGAAGTAGGGCGCGGCCCCTTGGCTGGGCCGGTGCTGGCGGCGGCGGTGGTGTTGCCGGTGGGGTTGTCAGAAACCCTCGCCTTAATGCTGGATGATTCGAAAAAGCTCAGCCCGAGGAAGCGTGCGGCGGCCTTGCTGGCGTTGCGGGCTTCCGGGGCGGAGATTGGGGTGGGTGCTGCTTCCGTTGGGGAGATTTACAAGCTCAACATCCTGCACGCCTCGTTTCTGGCCATGCGCCGGGCGATTGCGGCGCTGCCGTCGCCGCCGGATCATGTGCTGGTGGATGGCAACAAGCAACCCGGCATCGCCATTCCCTGCACAACGCTTATTGGCGGGGATGGTTTGAGCCTTTCGATTGCCGCTGCTTCAATTGTCGCCAAGGAACTTCGGGACAAGCTGATGCGCCAACTGGACGCGCGTTACCCCCATTATGGCTGGGTAAACAATGCGGGCTATGCGGCAGCGCTTCACCGTGCTGCGATTCTGCAGCACGGGCCAAGCCCGCATCACCGGCGCGGTTTCGGCCCGTTATTGTAAACGAAACAGGTTTAAAAACCGGCGTCAGGTAGCTCCAACACGCCGGAGCAAGCGAACCATGTGCCAAACCAGAATAAATGTCGCGGCAACGCCAAAGCCCGTCAAAGCAAAATGAATGGATTGAGCAGGGCCTTTTTGATGTTCAAAGCTCATCCCACCCAACGCGCCAAGTGCCACATAACCCAGCAATGGCGGTATCGCCGCCAAAGTGCCGAGCATATAATCGCGTTGGCTGATCCCCGACAGGCTGAGTGCATAAGAGGTAATGGAAAACGGCATAATCGGAGAGACGCGCAACAGCGCCACCATCCGCCATCCGTCGGTGGTGAGTGCCTTATCCATCCGTTCAAGCCAGCCGTGGTGGCGCAGCCAGGCGGTGATACGCGGCCTGAGCGCAGAACGGCAGATGAGAAAGGCACTGAAAGCACCGAGAAGAATGCCCGCTCCGCTATAAAGAGTGCCCATTACCGTTCCAAAAATGGCACCGCCAGCTACGCCCAGCAGCGCGCCCGGCACGATGCCGATGAGCGATAGAACCAAGACGGCGGCGGTGAACATCAACCCGTTCGTGAAGCTCGCCGCCGGCAGCCTGTGCGTCATGTCCGCCAGGAGGCTGCCGATATATGGCCGGGCGGCCAGGCTTGCACCCGTGCAGAGCAATATCGCCAGCCCGGCAAGGATGCTCAATCTACGCCGCATCGGAGAATAAAGCGGAACGTTTCAGGTTCCACTTTGCCAGCCGGTAATCCAGTGCTGTGCGCAACACGCCCAGACCATAAATCATCGACCGTTTGAAATTAATGGAGGAGGCTTCGGCGAAATATTTGGTCGGACAGGAAATTTCACCGATGGATGCACCCGCCTTGGCCGCCAGTGACAGCATCTGGTTATCAAAAACAAAATCGTCGGAGCATCGTTCCAGCGGCAGCGTGCGGAGCGTATCAGCACGCCAGGCCCGGTAGCCGGTGTGATATTCAGAAAGCTTCAGGCCAAGCAGGATATTCTCAACAAAGGTCAAAATCCGGTTCGCCACATATTTATAAAGCGGCATTCCGCCTTTCAGCGCCCCCGTTCCAAGAATGCGCGAAGCCAGCACCACAGAATAATGACCGGACGTAATCATGGCGGCCATGGCGATAATCAGCTTGGGGGAATATTGGTAATCAGGATGCACCATGATCACGATATCCGCGCCCAGCCGCAGCGCTTCGGCATAGCAGGTTTTCTGGTTGGCTCCGTAGCCGCGGTTTTTTTCATGGACAAGCGTATGGATGCCAAGCTTGCGCGAGATCGCAGCAGTATCGTCGTTGGAGGCGTCATCCGTTAAAATAACGTGGTCCACAATCTCGAATGGAATTTCGGCGTATGTACGCTCCAGCGTGCGTGCAGCATTATAAGCCGGCAGCACAACAACAATTTTATGCTCAGCCAGCATAGAACGATGCCAGATCGAGATATTGCCAGAGATTGCCGCCGCGTGATTTCATATCAGCCATATTGCCTGCAATTGATAAAGCACAGTACACGTCTCCCGTGGTTTTACGCTAGCTGATGCTCAGTTTTTCCGTCAATATCATTTATTTGACCAATCTATGGTAACTTCAGATGATTCAAGTTTTATTGGGAAAGTGATTTTAATGGCCATGAGGCGTGACCGTAAAATGCTGCTCTGGGCAGCCGGTGCTTTGGTCTTGATTCTGTTTTATTATCAAATTTTTGTTATTGAGCCGGTTAACTCAGATACCGCGAATGCGATGCTCGCCGCGCAGGATATGGCCAGAGGAAATTGGCGGCTGCATGGCTGGTTCATGGCGTCAGATAATTATCTGGGATTGGATGAAATTTCATACGCGCTGATTTGGCGCATCACGCATAACGCGTTTCTGACATTGCGGCTTGTGCCGGCTCTGCAATGGTCAGGCTTGGCCGTTTTGGCGGTTTATCTTGCAAACAGGTGCGGGTTTTCATTCCAGTCTATGTTTGTCCTGTCGGCAGCTCTGTTGATCCCGGCTTTTGGTCCATATACGGAACATTTATATTTCCAAGCTCCATTCCATGTCCCCACCACAATCTGCATGATCCTGACGGTGATGCTGTGTGGCAAACTGTTCAAGGCCGGGCGGCTGGACTGGTTATGGGCAATCCTGTTTGCCTTTATTGTTATCGACGCATCTTTCTCTGATCCATTCTTTCAATTAATTCTTACCATTCCGCTTTTGCTTGCCTTATGGGTTTGCAAACTCCCCTCATATAAGCGGATTATTTTTCTTTACCTTGCCTGCGTTGCCATCGGGATGGCTCTATTGCGGCTTAATCTTTTAACAGGCGGCTTCACCCAGCCCGCATCCAACATCCCGGCTTTGGTTAGGCCAAACGCCATTCCTGGCGAAATTTATAGGGCAATGTTTCTTTGGTTGGTAACGCTGGGCTGTTTTCCCTCTGGCCAACCGCTTTGGCTTATGCTTCTCGCGGGGCTTCGTATCCCGCTCGTTGCTTTGTTGATATCTTCGGTATCTCAATGCGTGCGCAATTTCCGTAAACTAGAATTTATTGATCTCTGTTTATTGCTCATCGTTGTCACGAATATTTGTTCTGTTGTTTTTACACAGTCAAGATCTGGAATATCGGCTGCGCGTTATCTTCTGCCGGCCTGGGTATGCGCCTCAATTCTCACGGCCAAATTCACGAAGAAAGATAAGGTAATCGCTGGCTACAGCCTCATCATCAGCATTTTGGCTTTGGGCTTATGCGGTATGAAACTGGCGCAATTGCCAGAAAAATCCGTGCATTTTTTGGTTGGCGATGGTGGTTACGTTGCCGCACTTGAAGCGCATGGGCTGACCCGCGGCTATGCCGGATATTGGCAAGCCTCAGACACAACATTGGCCACCGGCGGCAAAATCAAAGTCGCAGCCATTATTCTAGACCGGCAGGGTCACTTAAGTGCATATCACTGGTTCGCAAAACAAAGCTGGTATGAAGGCGATATAACCAGCACCCGGTTTTTCGTCAGTACGTCCGACTCTGCGGAATGGCCGAAACCCAGTTCCATCATCGCTATGTTTGGTAAACCAGACGATATTTTTATCGTTCACGGCGTCAAGAACGAGGCAACGGGCCTCAAGGCGGGCGACATTATAACCTATGTCTATAACCACGCTTGGCCGGGGGTCAGATAATCAAACTCTGCTCACTGCTGCGCCCCGCCTGAAACCGGCTGCTGCATAAGCTGGCTGGCGGAGGGTGCCGCCGGGCCGGGCAGCGGCTGAATTTTCGGCCGGTATTGCGCAGGCAGAAAGCCCACAACCCAAACCGCCCCTTGCTGGGCCAGCGGCAAAAACCGCGCATTCGCAACCGGGGCGGGCCACGCGGAGGAAGGTTCGGCCAGGCCAATCGCGATATAGGTCAGAAACACCAGCACGGCCCCGCGCGCGGCGCCGAACACAATGCCCAGCGAATGGTCCAGCCCGGAAAGTGCTGAATCGCGCACCAGCCCGCCGATCAACCCGCTGATCAGGCTCAGCACAATCAGCACCACCAAAAACACCACCGCCATGGCACCATAAATGGCGAAATGCGCGAGATGCTTCGGCAATAGCGAGACAATATACGGCTCAACCAGCCCGTAATAGCGCAGGCAGGCCAGCAGCGCGCCGATCCAGGCGATAACGCCCAGCACCTCGCGCACAAAGCCGCGCACCATCGAGAAAAGCGCTGAAAGCGCCACCACGCCCAGCATCACCGCATCAACCCAGGTCATTCCGTCTCCTTGCTTTTTGCACCCGGCTTTTTTCCGGTGGCGATAATCCCAACTAGGTCTGTCAGATGCCCGATTTCAATCAAAGAGAGCGATTTCGGCACGCTCAACTTTGCCGCCCCGCCCGCCACGCGCTTTGGCCCGGCGGCGCGGGCAAAACCCAGCTTGGCGGCTTCCTTCAGCCGCAATTCAGTCTGCGCCACCTGGCGCAACTCGCCTGAAAGCCCGATCTCACCAAAAAACACCATTTCCGGGTCGGTCGGCACATCCGATGCCGCTGAGATCAGCGCCGCCGCCACCGCCAGATCAGCCGCGGGTTCAGAGACCCGCAAGCCACCAGCCACGTTTAGATAAACATCATTCATCGCAAGCTTCAGCCCGCAGCGCGTTTCCAGCACCGCCAGCAGCATGGAAAGCCGCCCGGAATCCCAGCCGATCACTTGCCGCCGAGGCGAGCCGCCAGGGTTGGGGGCAAGCAGGCATTGAATTTCCACCAGCACCGGGCGGGAACCTTCCAGCCCCGCCAGCACAGCACTGCCCGCCACATTGCCGCGCCGCTCCGCCAGGAACAAAGCCGAGGGGTTGGCAACCTCAGAAAGCCCCCGCCCGGTCATTTCAAACACGCCGATCTCGTCGGTGGCGCCAAAACGGTTCTTTACCCCGCGTAAAATGCGGAACTGGTGGCCCCGGTCGCCTTCAAAATGCAGCACCACATCCACCATGTGTTCCAGCACGCGCGGACCGGCCAATGCGCCCTCCTTGGTCACATGGCCCACCAGTAGCAGCGAGAAGCCCTGGGTTTTGGCGGCTCTTATCAGTTCAAACGCGGCGGCCCGCACCTGCGTGACTGAGCCGGGGGCGGAGTCCACGCTGTCGGTCCACATGGTCTGGATGGAATCGATCACCACCAGCTTCGCATTCGGAAATAGCGGCAGCGAAGCCAGAATATCGCCCAACTGCGTGGCGGCGGCCAAATGCAGCGGCGCGTTGGAAAGCCCCAGCCGCAAAGCGCGCATCCTTATTTGGTCGATGGATTCTTCGCCGGAGATATAAAGCACTTCTTGCCCGGCGCGGCCCAAAGCGGCACTGGCCTGCAGCAGCAGGGTGGATTTGCCAATGCCAGGGTCGCCCCCCACCAGCACCACGGAGGCCGGAACCAGCCCGCCGCCCAGCACACGGTCAAACTCCGCCAGGGTGGTGGGCACGCGCGGCGGCGGCGGCGTTATGCCTTCCAGCCCCACGAATTCTATTTTCGCGCCCGCGCGGCGGGCCGAGTCTTTTATGCCGCCGGGCAAGGTTTTGGGGGCCGCCTGCTCCTCCAGCGTATTCCATTCGCCGCAGGTTTCGCAACGCCCGGCCCATTTGGGAAACACCGCTCCGCAGGCTGAGCAGGCATAGGTTTTAACCGGCTTGGCCAAACTCAGCTTGGCTGCCAGCCGTAATTCTTCGCCAGAAACGCCAGCAATTGCGGCTGCTCTGCGGGCACACTGGCAAGGGCGGTGAGCGCGTTGGCCAGCACGGGTGCTGGTTGCAGAGAGATAGAGCTGGCCGCGGCGGCGGCACTCACCGCCTGGCTGCTGGCAGCCTGCTGTGCGGCGCTGCGCCAAAGGGCTACGGCGGAAGGGTCGGTCAGGCGTGGTAGCACCAGCAGAAAATCCACCCGCGCGGCGGCAGCGGCGGCCTCATAGGCGATACCCAGCAGCGGGCTTACCGCCGGGCCAAAGGCCGAGGCCAAAGCCAGGCCAGGAAATAGCGGGTCAGGCCCTGTAACGCCGCCCGGCCCAGGCGCGCCAAGGCAGAAAGCGGGTACGGCACCTGAGGCGATGAGAGGGGTGAGGTCCTCTGGCACGCCTTCGCCGCTGATAAACACCGCATCCACGGCCCCGCCGATGAAGGCGCGGGTTTTTTCGGCGCTGTCATGCAGGCCGAATACCGGTGCGGTGGCAATGCCGAGCCGCGCCAGGGCCAGCAGGGCAGCAAGATCACCGCTTTGGGTTTGCGCCACGCCGATGCGCAAGGGGGACATCTTCTGCAGCGTGGCCAGCGTGGGCGTGCTGCCCGCGGGTGCCCGCAGCATCAGCACGCCGGAATTAAACCCGGCCAGAACCGGGGTCCAATGCGTTGGGTCGTAATGCACCCGGGAATCGCCGGTGATAAACGCCAGCAGCGCTGCGCCGGGCAGAATCGCGGCACTTCGCCCATCAGGCACCAGCAGCGCGTCCAGCCGGTTGGCACCGGTCACGCCATCCAGCCCGCCAACGGGCTCGGCCACAATATTCGGCGTGCCGGGATAGGCGCTGGAAACAGCCAGGGCGAACGCATTGCCCCAGCGGCTGGTTTGCCCGCCATCGGGGCCAGCCACCAGCAGCGTCATGGGCCCGGCGGTGGCTTGTGCCATCGCCTGGGCGCGGGCGATTCCCGGCAACAGGGCCGAGGCTGCCAGGCTACCCAGCATATGCCGGCGGTTCATTGTTGTTTTACTCCGGGTTTCCTCAATGTTTGGGAGATGGCGCACAGACGCTCCTCCGTCAATTATCGTACTGAATCAGTGCCTCGAACGGCACGTCCAGCTTGTCCCGCCCATGCAGGAAGGTCAGCTCGATCATCGCGGCGGAGGCCACAACATCCGCCCCCGTGCTCCGCAGCAGCTTAATGCCAGCCGCCATGGTGCCGCCGGTGGCCAAAAGGTCGTCCACCACCACCACGCGCGCACCCGGCTCAACCGCATCGGCCTGAATTTCTACGCGGTCGGTGCCGTATTCCAGCGCATAATCCAGCCCTATCGTGGCACCGGGCAGCTTGCCGGGCTTGCGGATCATCACGAAGCCGCAGCCAAGTTTCAACGCCAGCGGTGCCGCCAGCAGAAACCCCCGGCTTTCAACGCCGGCCAGCACGGTGGGGTGATAGGCGCGCACGCTGTTGGCCAGGCGGCCCATCGCCACCTGCCAGGCATCGGCGTGCCGCAGCAGCGTTGAAATATCGTAGAAAAGGATTCCCGGCTTGGGGAAATCCGGAATGCCGCGGATATGATCTTTAAGGTCCATGATGGCGCTTCTATAAACGACCCTGGCGGCGGGGCAAATTACCTATCTTCGGGCGCCTGGCCCCAGGCGGCGGCGGTCTCATCATCGGCCTCGCGGGCTTCCACCCAGCGCGTGGCACCATCCGCCATGTCCTCGGCCTTCCAGAAGGGTGCGCGGGTTTTTAATTGGTCAATTAAATAAGCTGTGGCGGCCAGGGCATCACCCCGGTGCGCGCTGGCGGCGGCGACGAACACAATGTTCTGCCCCGGCTCCAGCCGCCCGACACGATGGATGATGATGCAGCCGGTCAACTCCCAGCGGGCTTGTGCCTCATCGGCCAGCCGCTCCAGCGCCTTTTCCGTCATGCCGGGATAGTGTTCCAGCCGCAGGGCCTTAAGCCCGCCGCCCGCCACCTGGCGCACGATGCCGGTGAAGCTGGCCACACCGCCCGTGTCCTCTCCACCCAAGCGCGCCAGCAGCGCGCCCGCGTCAAAATCCTCCTCCTGCACCGCCACCAGCCGCATCGCGCTCAGCCTCCCGTCACGGGCGGGAAAAAGCCGATTTCCTTCGGGCGGTTTAAAGGCGCGTCCAGGGGTTGGAACTCCTGGTCAATCGCGCAGCGCACGGGTTTTTCATCCGAGAACGCCGCCGCATAGCCGGGCCCGAGGGTTCGCAGCCAGTTGATGAGCGCGCGGGGTGTATCCACCTCGCCTGGCGGCTCCAAATCTTCACTGCTTTTGCCGATCCGTTCGCGCAACCACGCAAAATAGAGAACACGCATCGCGGCGGCCTTAGGGTGTATGGCCAGGCACGGGTGGCGGTGTCTGCGCCACGCCGTTCTGCATGTTGTAAAGATTGCCGCCGGCGGAAATACCTTCGGCACCGTTAATCTGCCCGCCCTGGCCCGGCGGGTAGGGTGAGGGTAGCGAGGGCGTATAGCCCTGCCCCAGCGGCAGATTGACGTTCTTTGCCACCTGGCTCAGCGTCGGAAAAGGCTGTTCAGCCCCCGGCCACACATTGCCCGCCTGGGTTTGCAGCGGGCTTATGGGCGGGGTTTTACCCAAGGCGCGCTGGGCGGTTTCGCTGCCTGCGGGCGGCGCATTGGGGTTGCCGAAGGGCCAGCTGGCCTGTTTCAGAAAAGTGCCGCCGCCCGCGCAACCGGAAAGGCAGAGGGCGGCCAGCAGGGCGAGGGGGGTGCGCAAAAACTCTGCTCCTTCAGCGATTGCCAAGCGTGTTTAACCGCCCGCCATGTTTAACCCAAGTGCAGGGATCAGGAAATCCACGATATCCTGCGGGTTATTCAGCGGCAGCACTGGCACCGGGCAATCCGGCAGCGGCACATCGGCCGCCACCGCCAGCAAATCGTCATCTGGCCAGGGGGCGGGCTTGCCCAGCGCCGGGCGATACACCCCAAGCCGGGGCAGCGGCTCGGCTTTGAAGCCCTCCACCAGCACGAGGTCCACCGGGTCCAGCCGTGCTAGCAATGCTTCCAGCGGGGTTTGGGTGCGGCTGAACAGCGCAAAACCCTCCTGGGTGGTGAGGATCACTTCCTGCGCTCCGGCCTCGGCGTGAACAAAACTGTCCTTGCCGGGTTTATCCAGCACCACACCATGGTGGGCGTGTTTCACGGTGGAAACGCTAAACCCGCGGGCCTTGAACAGCGGGATCAGCGCCGCGATCAACGTGGTTTTACCGGCGCCTGACCAGCCGGAGACCGTAAGAATTTTCAACGTGGTTCAGGAGGCCGGGTGTTGCGCGCCAACATGACGCAGCCCGGCGGTCAGGTAGTCCCAGCCGGTGATCAGGGTGAGGGCCGCCGCCAGCCAGAGCAGCACGAAGCCGATCCAGCCCACGGGCATGCCGCCGAGCCTCAGAAAATGCGCCCCCGCATCACCCAGCAGCAACAGGCCAAGAGCCACCATCTGCACGCCGGTTTTCCATTTCGCGAGTTTCGTAACGGGCAGCCCAACGCGAATGCCCGCGAGATATTCCCGCAGGCCCGAGACCAGAATTTCTCGCAGCATGATCACGATGGCGGGGTAGATGCCATAGCCCGGCATATGGCCAAAGCCCACCAGGCACATCAGCGTCGCACCGATCAAGAGCTTATCGGCGATCGGGTCCAGCATCCGCCCAAAATCCGATAGCTGGGCGCGTTCGCGGGCGAGTTTGCCATCCAAATAGTCGGTGATGCCAGCCAAAGTGAACAGCAATGCCGCGCAGAAATCCGCCCAGGGCGCGCCAACGGCCTCCAGCAGCACCAGCAGCGGAATGGCGGCGATGCGCGAGAGTGTAAGCATGTTGGGAAGGTCAGTCAGCATTGCGGCGCACCCTAGCGGGGATTTGGCGCGGGCGGAACTGCCAGCGCGGATTCAATGCGCTTGAACGCCGCCGCCCCGGCGGTGCGGCTTGCTTCCTCCAGCACGCGGAAGGCGGCCAGCAGCTCTTGCCCCAGCGGCGTCAGCTTCGCCCCGCCATGCGCCGCCCCGCCCTTGGCGGTTTCCACCAACGGGTGGTGAAAGGTGGCGTTGAGCGATTCAACCAGGTTCCAGGCGCGTTTATAGCTCATGCCCATGCGCCGGCCGGCCGCGGCAATGGAACCGGTTTGCGCGATATAATCCAGCAGATCCGCCCGGCCAGGCCCCATGACAACGCCATGCGACCCATTGAGCCGTAACCGCAGCCGCAGAGGTGAAGACTCCATCATTGGCGCATTCAACCATTTTATGGGTTTGACGGCCACTATACTGTTTCGATATACCCGCGCAAACATATCGGAGTTTGCTATGTCTATTTCCCGCCGCTTCTTGCTCGCCGCCCCTCTGGCACTCGCCGCGGCCGGGCGGGCTTCTGCCGCCGAGGCGATCACGGTTGCCTATGCAGGCTCCATGGGCAAGCTGATGGATAAGGGCATGAACCCCTCCTTCACCGCCGCCACGGGTGTAGCCGTGCATGGCATTGGCCAGGGCGCGTTGGCGCTGGCGCATCTCATCACCGGCGGGGCCATGAAGCCGGATGTGTTCGTGCCGGTTTCCGCCGGCCCGGCCAAGATTGTGCGCGAGGCGGGGTTTGCCGTGGGCAAGGCGGTGCCGGTGGCCAGCACCTCCATGGTTCTGGCCTATTCGCCCAGCTCTAAATTCGCCGCACAGCTTGCCGAGGCCAAAGGTGCTGACTGGACGAAGATTTTCCTTAACCCGGCGTTCCGCTTCGGCCGCACTGACCCTACCGTAGACCCGCAGGGCCAATATGTGCTGTTCGCGCTGCAACTGGCCGAAACTTATTACAAGCTGCCAGGTTTCGCGCAGAAGGTGGCCGGGCCGATGATTAATCCGCAGCAGATTTTCGCCGAGCCTTCGCTGCTGGCGCGGCTGGAAGCCGGGCAGATCGACGCGACCCTGGGCTATAAGAGTGCCGTGGTTTCCCAGAAGCTGCCCTTCATTGAATTGCCGGACGCGGTGAACATCTCCAACCCCGCCTTGGGCAAGAGCGTTTACAAAAAAGCCAGCCTGGAAGTGAAAGGCAAAACCATCCACCCCAGCCCGCTGGTGTTTTACGCCATGGCGCTGAAGGGCGCGGCGGACCCTAAAGCGGCGGCGGATTATGTTGCCTTCCTGGCCGGGCCGGATGGGCAGTCCATCTTCAAGCGTTACGGTTACGGGCCGGGCAAAGGGCCGTCTGTGTAACCAGATGCTGCGCGCCGGGTTCCTCATTCTAGTCCTGGCGTTTCTGCTGGCACCCTTATCCGGCCTCATGGGCAATGGGGTTTTCTGGCAGGCGCTGACCCTCTCCGCGCAGGATTGGGCGGCCATCGCCACCTCGCTGCTGGGTGGTGCGGCGGCGATGGTGGTGATCGTGCTGGCGGGCACGCCTTTGGCGGTCTATCTGGCGCGGTCTCGCGGACGGTTGGTGTTGCTGGCCGAAGCGGTGGTGCTGATGCCGATGCTGATGCCAACGCTCGCCCTGGGCATTCTGCTGGCGGTGGTTTATGGCCCCGCCGCACCTTTAGGCCGGGCGTTTGGCGCGTTGGGCATCACCCTCACCAACACTCCGGCGGCATTTCTGCTGGCGACCATCTACGCGGCGCTGCCGACTTATGTGGTGGCGGCGCGCGGTGCCATTGCCCAGGTGCCACCGGATTACGAGGAGCTGGCCCGCACTTTGGGCGATACACCCTTCCGGGCACAATTACGGGTAACGCTGCCCTTGGCCCGGCGCGGGCTTTCCGCGGCTCTGTCACTTGCCTGGGTGCGTGCTCTGGGAGAGTTTGGCATCATCCTGATCGTGGCGTATTACCCGGCCGGTATGCCAGTGCAGCTTTGGACGGATGTGCAGGATTTAGGCTTGCAGGCGGTCTTTCCGCTGGTGGGGGTGTTTCTGCTGGCCACATTGCCGGTGCCGCTCTGGCTGGGGTTGCGGGCCCGCGCGGCGTGAACGCCATAGAGATCGACTACACGCTTACCACCCCGGTACCGCTGCGCGCCTGTTTCACCATTCGTGGGTTCACCGCTCTTCTGGGCCGGTCAGGCGAGGGCAAAACCTCGCTGGTGCGGGCTTTGGCCGGGTTGCTGTCAGCCACCGGCACGCCGTGGCAGGGCTTGGCGCCGGAGCAGCGGCCCATCGGCTACCTGCCGCAGGAAACCCGGCTGTTCCCGCATCTTTCAGTGCTGGAAAACACTGCCTATGCGCTGCGAGGAGCCGGGCGGCTGGAGGCGGCGCGCGCCTTGCTGGCGGAGCTGGGGCTGCAGGAGCTGGCTGCCCGCCAGCCGCATCAGCTTTCCGGCGGCCAGGCCAAGCGCGTGGCGCTGGCACGGGCCTTGGCGCATGGGCCGCAATTGCTGCTGCTGGACGAACCCTCCGCCGGGCTGGACCGGCAGACACGGGATGAGACGCTGGACTGGCTGAAGCAAACCGCCATGGCGCGGGGCATTCCAGTGCTGGCGGCAACGCATGACTACGACATCGCCGCCCAGGCGGATACGCTGGCGCTGCTGGCGGAAGGTAAGATTATCCAGCACGGGTTCGCGGCTGCTGTGTTTGCGGCACCGGTAAGCCGCGCGGCGGCGGAGTTGCTGGGGGTTAAGCTGCTTTAGTTAAGCGTTTAATGAAAGCGGAGAGGTGGTGCCGCCGCATTTCGGCTTTCGCTTTGGCGCTGGTGGTCATGTAATTCATCTGCACCACATAACGCTGGCCGACGAATTGCTTATGCCCGTGCCAGGTATTGGGGCCGTTGGGAAAAACCAGCAGCGTGCCATCCACCGGCGGCACTTCCTTGGCAAAATTCTCCAAATTCTCGCCATCCCGCAACAGCCGCAGGCAGCCTTCATGCCTGGCCCACGCCTCGCCATTGCCGGGGTTGAGGTAGAGCAGAATGGTGACGCGCTTGGCCGAGGAATCGGTGTGAATGCGCCCGTCCTGTTCGCCAGAATTACCGCGCAGCGTGGTCATCAGCGGCGCGCCCACGAGATCCAGCCCGAATTTCTCCGCCACGATGGCGCGGAATGCGGGGCCTTCCAGAGCGGCGACGGCGGCCTTGGCGGCGGGGCCGAGCTTCAAAGCGCCGATGGGGAAACTGCCGCGGGCTTTCATGGGGGGTAAGTCCGCAACCACCGCTTGCAGGGCTTCGGGCTTGATGAAGCGTTCCAGCAGGATATGAGGAAAAGGCTCAGCCGAAACCGGCGTTTCGCTGAGTGCATTAAAATCCGCGACATCCATGGGTTGAATCCAGTCTGACAGAGCTCTGAAACCGCGAAAAGCGTTAAGCCCAACATGCCGCCCATGCAAGACAGGACAAGGCTTCACATCTTGCTGCGCCGCACAAAACGGCGCAATATTGGTGCAAATGTCCAAACTAATAATAGCTGAACCGGGAGTGATGGCCGCTTATCGTGCCCGCGTGGCCGCCGGGCTGTTGCATTACGATGCCGCCCAGGCGTTGGCGGCGGAACAATTGCAAGCCCTTTGGGCCAAGCTGCGCGGCTACGATCCCCACCCTGTTCACGCCCCGGAAGGCTGGTTCGCCCGGATGCTGCGCAGCAAGCCGGTGGAAGAGGCACAGGACCGCCCGCATGGGCTCTACATTGTGGGTGATGTCGGGCGCGGTAAATCCATGCTCATGGATTTGTTTTTCGAGGCGGCCGACGTGCCGCGCAAGCAACGCATCCACTTTCACGACTTTATGCAGCAGGCGCATAAGCGGTTTCATAAAATAAAACGCGAGCACCCGGAGGTGAGCGACCCGATTCCGCCGCTCGCGGATATCATTGCTGATGAGGCGGCGTTGCTCTGCTTCGACGAGTTTCAGGTGCACGACATTGTCGATGCGATGATATTGGGGCGGCTGTTTGAGGCGCTGTTCATCCGCCAGGTGGTGGTGGTTGCCACCTCCAACACGCTGCCGGACGATTTATACGCCGGCAAGCCGGGGCGTGACGCCTTTCAGCCGTTCATCAACCTGCTGAAACAGAACCTGGACGTACTGGTGCTGGAATCCAACCAGGATTATCGGCGCGGGCGTGAACATGGGTTGAAAACCTGGGTGGTGCCCGCCGATGACAGCGCCGATGCAGCGCTCGCCCGCGTGTTTGAGCATCTGGCCGAGGGTGAGCCAGCGGGGGCGGAGGCATTGCCGGTGCAGGGCCGGATGCTCGCCGTGCCGGTGGCGGCAAATGGCGTGGCGCGGTTTAGCTTCGCGGCGCTGTGCAAGGAGGCCCTCGGGCCGGGGGACTATCTCGCCATCGCCACCCACTACGATACCGTGCTGATCGACGGCATTCCCTGCCTCTCGCCCGATAATTTCGACGAAGCCCGGCGCTTCGTCACGCTGATCGATTCGCTCTATGAGCATCGCTGCAAGCTCTACGCGTCCGCCGCGGTGTACCCAGATGAGCTTTACCGCTCCGGCGCGGGGGCAGAGATGTTCGAGCGCACGGCCTCACGCCTGGAAGAAATGCAGAGCGAGGAATATCTTGCACTGCCGCATCTGACTTAAACAGGCTTCGATAGCCCCTCTTCGTGGCATGAAACTGCAAGGAAAGCGGGTTTTTCGCCGTTTTATTGCCCTGCGGTGCATGATGCTGCTTGCCCGGGCGGGTGAATCGGAGTAGCAGGCCCCCAACGCCCCCCTTTGTAAACCTTAAAAGATCAGGCAGGCTAACCCCATATGAACATACATGAATACCAGGGCAAGGAATTGCTGAAGTCCTTCGGCGTCGCGGTTTTGGACGGCTATGTCGCCTGGACGCCCGAAGAAGCGGTGGATGCCGCCAAGAAGCTTCCTGGCCCAATCTATGTCGTGAAATCCCAGATTCATGCCGGTGGCCGTGGTGCGGGCAAGTTCAAGGAAGACCCCAATGGCAAAGGCGGCGTGCGCCTGGCCAAGAGCCTGGACGAGGTGCGTGAAGCCGCTGCCGCGATGATCGGCCATACGCTGATCACCAAGCAGACCGGCCCGGCTGGCCGCCTGGTCCGCCGCGTTTATGTGGAGTCTGGCTGCGACATCAAGCGCGAGCTTTACCTCTCTCTGCTGATCGACCGTTCGGTGTCCGAGGTCGTGATCATGGCCTCCACCGAGGGCGGCATGGAGATTGAGGAAGTCGCCGAGCATCACCCGGAGAAAATTCTCCGCGCCCCGGTTGACCCTGCCTCCGGCATCTCCGGCTTCCATGCCCGCAAGCTGGCCTTCGGCCTGGGCCTTGAAGGCAAGCAGGTGGGCACCTTCGCCAAATTCGTCACCGCCATGTACAACGCCTTTGTGGCGCTGGACATCGCGATCATCGAGATCAACCCGCTGGTCGTGACCGGCTCCGGCGAGATTTACGCGCTGGACGCCAAGGTGACCTTCGACGACAACTCCCTCTACCGCCACCCGCAGATTGAAACCCTGCGCGACGAAGGCGAGGAAGACGCGAAAGAGCTGGAAGCCAACAAATACTCGCTCTCCTATGTGGCGCTGGATGGTTCCATCGGCTGCATGGTGAACGGTGCGGGCCTGGCGATGGCGACCATGGATATCATCAAGCTCTACGGTGCCGAGCCCGCGAACTTCCTAGATGTCGGCGGCGGTGCGACCAAGGAGCGCGTGACCGCGGCCTTCAAGATCATCCTCTCCGACCCGAACGTGGAAGGTATTCTGGTTAACATCTTTGGCGGCATCATGCGCTGCGACGTGATCGCGGAAGGCGTGATCGCGGCGGCGCGCGAGGTTTCGCTCTCCGTGCCGCTGGTGGTGCGCCTTGAAGGCACCAATGTGCAGCTCGGTAAGGACATCATGGCCAAATCCGGCCTGCCCATCATCTCCGCAGACAATCTGGCCGATGCGGCCGAGAAAATTGTTAAAGCCGTGAAGGAAGCCGCATAATGGCCATTCTCGTTAATAAAAACACCAAGGTCATCACCCAAGGCTTCACCGGCGCGCAGGGAACCTTCCATTCCGAGCAGGCTCTGGCCTATGGCACCAAGGTTGTTGGCGGTGTGACCCCCGGCAAGGGCGGCACCACGCATCTGGACCTGCCGGTGTTCAACACCGTGGAAGAGGCCATGGCCAAGACCGGTGCCAACGCCTCCGCCATTTACGTGCCGCCGCCGTTCGCGGCTGATTCCATCCTGGAAGCGATCGATGCCGGGATGGAGTTGATCGTCTGCATCACCGAAGGCATTCCGGTGCTGGACATGGTGAAGGTCAAGCGCGCCCTCTGCGGCTCCAAATCCCGCCTGGTGGGCCCGAACTGCCCCGGCGTGATCACACCTGACGAATGCAAGATCGGCATCATGCCGGGCCATATCCACAAGCGCGGCTCCATCGGCATCGTCTCCCGCTCCGGCACCCTCACCTATGAGGCTGTGGCGCAGACCACGGCTGCCGGGCTTGGCCAGTCCACCTGTGTTGGCATCGGCGGTGACCCGGTGAAGGGCACGGATTTCATCGAGGTGCTGGATATGTTCCTGCATGACGATGAGACCCAGGCGATCATCATGATCGGCGAGATCGGTGGTCCCTCCGAAATCGACGGCGCCGAGTTCCTTGCCCGCCACAAGATCAAGAAGCCGGTTGTGGGCTTCATCGCCGGTGCCACCGCTCCTCCGGGCCGCCGTATGGGCCATGCCGGCGCGGTTATCTCCGGCGGCAAGGACACCGCCCAGGCGAAGATTGCTGCCATGAAGGAAGCGGGTATCTTCGTGGCGGACAGCCCGGCCTCGCTGGGCAGCACCATGCTGAAGGCGCTGAGCGCCTGAGGAAATAGGCCATAACTTCTTGATTTTATTGCCCCCATGGCGGTTTCGCCCTGGGGGTTTTTTTATGTCTCCAAATCATGGGGCGGAAGCGGTTGGGGAAACCATGCGCGTGCGGCAACCCAGCCTGTCCTCAGGGTAACGATACAATAACGTTACTGCCTTATATGTGCCGTAAATAAAGCTCTGCATAACTTCCGCTTGGCCGGTGCTTGAAGGTCAGGGTGGTTGGCTCTGGGAGAGGATGGATCAGATGGCCGGTGTGGACGTGATCGCAACCGCGATGAACGGGGCGAATGCCCAGTTTATCGCACAGCTTTATGCCAAATGGGTGGAAGCGCCTCATTCGGTCGATCCAGATTTCGCCGCCTTGTTCGCCGCACTCGACGACGATGCCCGCGCCATCTTCACCGATGCCATGGGCGCTTCCTGGGCACCGCGCCCCTCTGTGTTCGAGACCGTGAGCAGCGAGGCAGCGCCCCGCCAGGCGGCAGCCGCCACGCCAGCCAATGCCGATACCCATGCAGCAACGCTGGATTCCATCCGCGCGCTCATGCTCATCCGCGCCTACCGCGTGCGCGGGCATCTGGAAGCGCGGCTGGACCCGCTGGGGCTGAAGCAAAAGGGCTATCATACTGAGCTTGACCCCGCCTCTTACGGCTTCACCGAAGCCGGGGATTTAGACCGCCCGATTTTCCTGGATGGCGTTCTGGGATTCGACACCGCCACGCTGCGAGAGGTGATGGCAGCCCTTCGCCAGAGCTATTGCGGAGAAATCGGCGTTGAGTTCATGCATATCCAGGACCCGACGCAGAAGGGCTGGATTCAACGGCGCATTGAGGGCGCGCCCTGGCTTGCCGCCTATGATAAAAAGGCTAAGGCCAGAATCCTGAAGCAACTGACCGAGGCGGATTCCTTCGAGACCTTCTGCCAGAAGCGCTTTGTCGGCACCAAGCGGTTTGGCCTGGAAGGCGGGGAGAGCACGATTCCCGCGCTGCACGCCATCATCGAAGCCGCTTCGGCCAAGGGTGTGCGCGAAATCGCCATCGGCATGCCGCATCGCGGCCGCCTCAACACCCTCGTCAACATTGTTAAAAAACCGCTGGTGGCGTTGTTTTCTGAGTTTGGTGGCGCGTCCGCCAAGCCGGACGACGTGCAGGGCTCCGGCGATGTGAAATACCATCTCGGCACCTCCACAGATGTGGTGATCAACGGCAACCAGGTGCATCTTTCCTTGCAGCCGAACCCCTCGCATCTTGAGGCGGTGGACCCTGTGGTGGTGGGCAAGATCCGCGCCCGGCTCGACATGGCGGGAGACGACACCCGCAAATCCGCCATGGCGATTCAGATGCATGGCGATGCCGCCTTTGCCGGCCAGGGTCTGGTGTATGAAACCCTGGCGATGAGCCAGCTCATCGGTTATCGCACCGGCGGCTCGGTGCATCTGGTGGTGAACAACCAGATCGGCTTCACCACCGTGCCTGCCCACGCTTTCTCCGGCATGTATTGCACGGATGTGGCTAAAGCCGTGCAGGCGCCGATTTTTCATGTGAATGGCGATAACCCGGAGGCGGTGGTTTACGCCGCCCAGCTCGCCGCTGAGTTCCGCTGCGAATTTGCCACCGATGTGGTGATCGACCTCGTTTGTTACCGCCGCCATGGCCATAATGAGAACGACGAACCGGCCTTCACCCAGCCGATCATGTACAAGGCCATCCGCGGGTTGCAGACCACGCGCATATTGTATGCTGAAAAGCTGGCGAAGGAAGGCTCGGTTTCCACCGCTGAGGCGGCTGCCATGGCCGATGAATACGGCCAGGCGCTGGAAGCCGCGTTTGAGGGGGCGAAGGACTACAAGGTTAACAAGGCGGATTGGCTGGAAGGCCATTGGGCCGGGCTGAAGCAGGCCAGTGACGATGCCGAGCAGCTTGATGGCGTGACCGCCGCCCCGCTGCCGCAGCTTCAGGAAATCGGCAAGGCGCTTTACACCCCGCCGCAGAATTTTGACCTGAACCCGAAGATCGCCCGCCAGCTTGAAGCCAAGCAGCAGATGTTCGAAACCGGCGAGGGAATCGACTGGGCCACTGGCGAGGCGCTGGCCTTTGGCACGTTACAGCTTGATGGCCACCGCGTGCGGCTTTCCGGCGAGGATGTGCAGCGCGGCACCTTCTCCCACCGCCATGCCGTGCTGGTGGACCAGACCAGCCAGCACGAATATGTGCCGCTGAATAATATCCGCGAGGGCCAGGCGCGGATTGAATTATTCAACTCCCTGCTGTCGGAGGCAGGCGTGCTCGGCTTTGAATACGGCTATTCGCTGGCCGACCCTTCGGTGCTGGTGCTGTGGGAAGCGCAGTTTGGCGATTTTGCCAATGGCGCGCAGGTGATTATCGACCAATTCATCGCCGCCGGCGAGACCAAATGGCTGCGTATGTCCGGGCTGGTGATGCTGCTGCCCCATGGGCAGGAAGGCCAGGGGCCGGAGCATTCCTCCGCCCGGCTGGAGCGTTATCTACAACTTTGTGCTGAGAACAACATGGTGGTTGGCAACCTCACCAGCCCGGCAAATTATTTCCATGCGCTGCGCCGCCAGATGAAGCGCAACTACCGCAAGCCGCTGGTGTTGATGACGCCGAAATCTCTGCTGCGCCACAAGCTTGCGGTTTCGCCATTGAGCGACTTCGCCGAGGGCACATGCTTTAAATTCGTTCTGCCCGAGACTGACGAGCTGGTGGCCGCTGAAGAAGTGAAGCGCGTGGTGCTTTGCTCTGGCAAGGTGTATTACGATTTGCTGGCCGAGCGGCGCGAACGCGGCATTAAGGATGTGGCGATTGTGCGGCTGGAGCAGCTCTACCCCTTCCCCGCGAAGGCGCTGAAGGCGGCGATTGAGGACTATAAAAACGCCGAGATCGTCTGGTGCCAGGAAGAGCCAGAAAATAACGGCGCGTGGTTCTTTGTGGACAGGCGGATAGAGGCGGCGATGGCGTGCCTGGGCCATAAGGGCCGCCCGCGCTATGTTGGCCGCCCGGCTATGGCCTCGCCCGCCCCCGGCCTCGCCAAGGTGTATGTCGCCGGGCAGGCAGCCCTGGTCAACGAGGCGTTGAGCGTCTAACCCTCTTACACGGCAACGAGAACAGGAGTTTCCATGTCGGCCGAAATCAAGGTTCCCACGCTAGGCGAAAGCGTTTCCACCGCCACCATCGCCCGCTGGATAAAGAAAGTTGGCGAGGCCGTTGCCGCTGACGAGCCGATTGTTGAGCTGGAGACAGATAAGGTGACCGTTGAGGTGAACGCGCCGGAAGCCGGGGTGATCGCCGAGATTGCCGCCGCGGAAGGCGCAGAGGTCGCCCCTGGCGATTTGCTGGGCCGGGTGGATGCCAAGGGTGCCGCCGTAACCGCGCCGAAGAAAGAACCCGCCGAGGCCGCCGCCCCAAAAACCGGCGTGAACGCTCAGCAGAGCGCCCCTGGCCCGGTGGCCCGCCCTGGTGTTGGCGCACTTCCTGCCGCCGCCAAGATGATGGCCGAGAGAAACGTGAACCCGGACGACGTAACCGGCACCGCGAAGGACGGCCGCATTTCCAAAGGCGATGTGCAGGAGTTTTTAAACAAGCCCGCCGCTGCGCCCGCTGCCCCCGTCGCTAAGCCCCCCCGCGCCCAGGATGCGCGCGAGGAGCGGGTGAAGATGACCCGGCTGCGCAAGACCATCGCCAACCGGCTGAAGGAGGCGCAGAATACCGCCGCCATGCTCACCACCTTCAACGAGGTGGATATGAGCGCCATCATGGGGCTGCGCGCCTCCTATCGCGAGGTGTTCGAGAAGAAGCACAAAGGCATCCGCCTTGGCTTCAACGGCTTCTTCGTGAAAGCGGTGTGCGCGGCGCTGGCGGAGTTTCCGGCGGTAAATGCTGAGATCGATGGCGATGACATCGTTTATAAAAACTTCGTGAACATGGGCATCGCCGTGGGTGGCGCCAATGGCCTGGTGGTGCCGGTGATCCGCGATGCGGACCAAAAGAGCATCGCCGAGATTGAAGCTGAGATCGCCGGCTTTGCCAAACGCGCCAAGGACGGCACGTTGAAGCTGGATGAACTTTCTGGCGGCTCCTTCTCCATCACCAATGGCGGTGTGTATGGCTCGTTGATGAGCACGCCGATTCTCAACCCGCCGCAATCGGCCATTCTGGGGATGCACAAGATCCAGGACCGCCCGGTGGCGGTGGATGGCAAGATCGAGATCCGCCCGATGATGTATCTGGCGGTTTCCTACGACCACCGCATCATCGATGGCCGCGAGGCGGTTTCCTTCCTGGTGCGGGTGAAGGAAAGCATCGAAGACCCGCGCCGCCTGTTGCTGGCGATTTGAAAAGTAAAGGCCCCGAAAGGGGCCTTTTTATTTCGCCACTTCCCGTACCGGCACCAGATTTTCGATGAATCGTTCCGCGCAGGCCTGCCAGGAGAATTGCTCTGCGTGTGAGCGGCACTGCGTGCGGTCAATAGCCAAAGCATCCAGGCAGGCTCTGCGTAAATCCTCATCCAGCGCACCAACAGGTGCGGATGCCTCGCCCAGAATATCCTTTGGCCCCGTAACGGGATAGGCTGCGACTGGCAGGCCTGAAGCCAGCGCTTCCAAAACCACCAGGCCGAATGTGTCTGTTTTGGAAGGGAATACGAAAACATCTGCCCCTGCATAGGCTTTGGCTAAATCCGCGCCATGGCGGGCACCGGCAAAATACACGGTTGGAAATTCTTTCTCCAGTGCCTTGCGCTGCGGCCCGTCGCCCACCACCAGCTTCGATCCAGGCAGATCAAGTAAGAGAAACGCGCGGAGGTTTTTCTCCACCGCCACGCGGCCCACATAAGCAAAGATCGGCTGCGGCAGCCTCCAATCCTCACGCGGCGCGGGCGAGAACGCGGCAAGGTCCACCCCGCGCGACCAGGAGCGGATGTTTTTGAAACCCCGTCCTGCCAGTTCCTCGCGCAGCGATGGTGTGGCGACCATCACACCCGACCCAGCGTTATGGAAATGCCGCAGCCAGGCATAGGTGAGCCGGGTGGGAATGCGCGTGCGGGCAGCTAGATATTCCGCGAAGCGTGTATGAAACGCCGTGGTGAACTGAATTTTATGCCGCCGTGCATAAGCCCGTGCGGCCATGCCGAGCGGGCCTTCGGTTGCCACATGCAGCGCATCTGGCTTGAAGTCTGCAATAATCTTTGCAAGTTTGTGGCGAGGAAACAGCGCCAGCCTGATCTCGGGGTAAGAGGGCGCGGGCATGGTGTTGAACCTGTCTGGCCCCACCACCTCGACAATTTTGCCCATGGCGCGCATTTCGGCGGTAATGATGCGCAGGGTTCTCACCACGCCGTTCACCTGGGGCTCCCAGGCGTCGGTAATGATGAGAATGCGTGAGAGATCCGCGATGGCGATCAGTGGGTCAAGCCCCGGCTGATACAGCATCGTGCGTGTTGGTCTCAAGGGCCATGCCAGCCAACTCAGCGGCGATGCCGTGCAGCGCCGGGGCTTGCGCGGGGCTGAGTTTCGGCGCCGGGCGGGTGAGCATGGAGAGCTTTTGTCTGGCCACCCAATCCACAAGTTCCAAAGTGCCGTCATGATGTTCAACAAGTGCGGTGCAGCTTTCCACCCAGTCGCCATCGTTCAGATACATCACGCCGTTCACCTGGCGCATCTCGGCATGGTGAATATGCCCGCACACCACGCCATCGAACCCGCGGGATTTCGCGTCATCCGCCAATGCGGTTTCAAACCGGTCTATCGCCTTCACGGCTTCCTTCACCTGCAATTTAAGCCAGGCGGAAAGCGACCAGTACGGATAACCCAGCCGGGTGCGGACCATATTGAAATAGCGGTTTACCACCAGGGCCGCGGTGTAGGCGCCGTCTCCCAGCAAGGCCAGCAGCTTCGCATGGCGCACCACGCTATCGAAACTATCGCCATGCGTAATGAGCAGGCGCTTGCCTTTGGCGGTGGTGTGCTCGGCTTCCATCTGCAATTTCACACCGCAGATTTCGATGCCGAGGCTGATATATTTGCGTAGCATTTCGTCATGGTTGCCGGGCACGTACACAACATTGGTGCCAGAGCGCGCGGCTTTTAAAATCCGTTGCAGCACGTCGTCGTGATGCTTGTCCCAGAACCAGGAGCGTTTCAGCCGCCAGCCATCGATGATGTCACCCACCAGAAACAAATTTTCACAATGCGTGGCTTTCAGAAAATCCGCGAGGAACTCTGCCCGGCTGCCGCGTGTGCCAAGATGCACATCCGATATGAAAACACTGCGGTAAGCCGTGGAATGGAGCTGGCTGGATGTATTCATGGCCGCTGCATAGGCTGGCATGCCGCGCCGGTTACAGTGAAGATTCCGTGACGGGAGCTGGAGATTTCAGAAATATTATTGTCACGCTCTCGTCATTTATATGCCATTCTGGCGTCATTGAATCCGTGCATGAAGAAATTTTACGCCAAATAATCCGGAGCGGGACTTAATGCTGGTTATTTTCAACCCCGTAGCCGGGCGCAGGCGGGCGGCCGCGCTTTGGCGTGTGCTGGATCTGCTGGTGGAAAACGGGGTGAAGCTGGAAGTGGCGGAAACCCAGTATGCTGGCCATGCCACCCTGCTGGCGCGAGAGGCCGCGGCGGATGGTGCGTTCATGGTGGTTGCTGCGGGCGGAGATGGCACCATCGCGGAGGTCGCGAACGGGCTGATCGGCTCGCCAACAGCGTTGGGCGTTATTCCGCTGGGCACGGCCAATGTGCTGGCGAAGGAATACGGGCTTTCCACCGCCCCGCGCGCCATCGCCAACGCGCTGGCCTATAAACGTTGCAAGCGGTTATGGCCGGGTGTGGCGCAATTGCGGGGGCAAAGCCATGCGTTCGTGCAGATGCTTGGGCTGGGGTTTGACGGCGCGGTGGTGAAGGGCGTGCAACCATTGCTCAAGCGGGCCATCGGCAAGGGGGCTTATGTCTGGCAGTCGCTGTGGGAATCAGTTGCGTATGATTTTCCGCCGGTGCGCTTATGCGTGGATGGCGTGACCCACCAGGCCGCCAGCGTGGTGGTGAGCAAGGGTCGGCTTTATGGTGGGCCGTACATGCTGGCACCGGACGCGCACCCGGAAGCACCGGGCTTTCAGGTGGTACTGTTTGAAAAGCCAGGCACGCTACCCGCATTGCTTTCAGGTGCCGCATTGCCATTGGGGCTGCTGCCGCGCTGCCCTGGCGTGCGTGTTATCGCTGGCAGCCATGTGGAATTTACCTCAGCAGGCGGGGCCATTCTCACCCAGGCGGATGGCGATGCGCTGGCCTTCACGCCTTGCGGGGTGGTGAGTGCTGAAGCCCCGATTTCCCTGGTGGTGGGTTGAGCCAGGCAGGGGTTGACGGTGTAGGCCAAGCTTCTATGGAAAATCTGCCCTCAAAGAAGGAGAATAACAGATGAAATCCCCCGTGCGCGTGGCTGTTACCGGCGCTGCTGGCCAGATCGGCTATGCTATTCTGTTCCGTATCGCCAATGGCGATCTGCTCGGCAAGGATACGCCGGTTATGTTGAACCTCCTGGATTTGCCGCAGGCGCAGAAGGCGTTGAACGGCGTGATCATGGAACTGAACGATTGCGCCTTTCCGCTGCTCGCGGGCGTTACCCCGACTGACGATCCGAACGTGGCGTTCAAGGATGTGGATATCGCCATCCTCATTGGCTCGCGTCCGCGCGGCCCAGGCATGGAGCGCCGCGATCTGCTGGCCGCCAATGCCGAGATCTTCAAGGTTCAGGGCAAGGCGCTGAACGACCACGCCAAGCGCGACGTGAAGGTGCTGGTGGTCGGCAACCCGGCCAACACCAACGCTTACATCGCCATGAATTCGGCACCTGATCTGCCGAAGGAAAACTTCACCGCCATGCTGCGGCTGGACCATAACCGTGCGGTTTCCATGCTGGCTGAAAAAGCTGGCGTGGCGGTGAAAGATGTGGAGAAGGTTGCCGTCTGGGGCAATCATTCCCCCACCATGTATGCCGATTACCGCTTCGCCACCGCCGGCGGCAAGAAGCTGGCCGAGATGATCAACGACGAGGATTGGTACCGCAACACCTATCTCGCCGCCGTCGGCAAGCGCGGTGCCGCCATCATCGAGGCGCGCGGGCTTTCCTCCGCGGCCTCTGCCGCCAATGCCGCCATCGACCATGTGCGGGACTGGGTTTTGGGCACCAACGGCAAATGGGTTTCCATGGGCGTCGCGTCGGATGGCTCCTACGGCATCCCCAAAGGTGTGATGTTTGGTGTGCCGGTGACCTGTGAGAGCGGCAAATATCACCGCGTCGAGGGGCTGCCTGTGGATGAGTTTTCCAAATCCCGTATGGACCACACGCTGAATGAGCTGCTGGAAGAGCAGGCCGCCGTGGCCGATTTATTGAAGTAAGCGGCTCGCCGCCCGATGGCGGCGCGGCGAGGGGTTTGCTAGGGGGGGAGTGTGGGAACTTCCTTCGGTCTGATGTTCGGCTTGCCGGGGCAGGGGATGCATTTGCATCTCGATGCCTTGTCTCTGCTGTTTGGCTGCATTTTGTTGCCCCAGACCGTGGCGGCGGCGCTGGCGGGGATGCGCGGCTCAGTTCCGTTCTGGGGCTTTGTGCTCGGCATGGTGCTGACGCTGCTGGCGGGCGATGCCTTCACGCTGATCCTCGGGTTCGAGCTGATGAGTGCGGCCTCCTGGCTCTTGGTGATGCAGGGTGACACCAAGCCCGCGACGCTTTATGCCGGAGTGGCGGTTTTCTCTGCCGCCTGCCTCATCCCCGCGATGTTTCTGCCCGCCTCCTCGCTGGCCTTTGTGCTGGTGGCGCTTGGTGCCGGGGCCAAGGCGGGGCTCGCCCCTTTGCATAGCTGGCTGCCGCGTGCCCACCCGGCACCCCCTGCCGGGGTTTCGGCGCTGATGTCCGGCGGCATGGTGAAAGTGGCACTTTATGTGCTTATTCGTTACGCTTTTGTGATTCTGGCCCCGGTGCAGCAGCCCTGGTGGGGGGCGGCGCTGGCGGCGGCGGGCGCGCTTTCGGTGCTCATCGGCGCGTTGCGGGCGGTGCTGGAGGTGGAGCTGAAAACGCTTCTAGCCTGTTCCACGGTGGAATATGTGGGTCTCATTGCCATGGGTCTGGGACTCGCCCTTTATGCCAAGGCCATTGGCGATGCCGAGCTTTCCGGCCTGGCGTTGCAGGCGGCTTTGCTATGCGCGGTGGCGCATGGGCTGTTTAAACCGCTTTTGTTCATCGGCGCGGGGGAGGTGAAGCACGCCACCGGCACCACCTCGCTAAACTGGCTGGGCGGCATGATGCGCGGGATGCCCCGCCTCGGGGCGTTGATGCTATTGGGCGCTGCGGGAATGGCGGCATTGCCTCTGGGGCCGGGTTTTGCCCCGGAATTTTTGCTGTTTCACGCGGCCATCGGCGCGGCTTCCACCGGCGGCATTCTGGCGCGTATTGGGTTTTCGGCCCTGCTGGCGGTGCTGGGCATTGGGGCGGCGCTGGCGTTGGCGGTTGCGGTGCGGCTCATCGGGCTGGGGTTTCTGGGCAGGCCCCGCAGCCTGCACGCGGCGGCGGCTGAGGATGCAAGGCGGGGCCCGTTTCTGGCCATGGCGCTGCTGGGCGTGTGCTGTGTGCCCCTGGCCCTGGTGCCGGGGCTTATTCTGGACCTGCTAAACCCGGTAATTATGCTGCTGGCCCCCGCGGCGCAAACCCCGCCTTTGGCTTATGCGCCGATCACTTTGCTGGTTCTGGCCGGGATTGCCGCCCTGGCCGCCGGGTTCGCGCAAACGCGCTTGGGTGTACGCGGCTTGCGGGAGGTTCCGGCCTGGAATGGCGGGTTTGGCCGCCCGCCGGCCTGGTTACCCTTTGGTGACCCGCACACCCAGCCCAGCGCCACCGGCTTTGCCGAGCCGATTATGCGCGTGTTGGGCAAGGGGCTGTTGGGCACGGCCATGACAGACCCGGCAGAGCGGTTTCTGCTCACCCCGCTGTTCCGGCTGCAAACAAAGTTGATCCGCCTGGCCGAACGTGTGCGCCGCGCTACCATCCGCGAGCGCCTGGCCTTTGTGTTTGCGGTGCTGGTGGCGTTTCTGCTGGCCCTTGGGCTGGGGCAAGGGGGCTGAGGATATGTTGGCCTTTGCCCTGGCTTTCATCGCTACCGCCCTGCATATTGCGCTCTGCTTCGCGGGTGCCCCGCTGCTCACCGGCATTGTGAACAAGCTGCGTGCCTGGTTGCTGGGGCGGCGCGGGCCGCCTGTGCTGCAACCCTATCTGCATCTGGCCAAGCTACTGCGCAAAACCACCTTGCTGCCGGACACGGCGACGGAGCTGTTCATCCTCTGGCCGCTTGGGGTGTTTCTGGCCATTGCTGTGGCCACCATGCTCATCCCCGGTTTCGCCACCGGTATGCTCACCGCGGATGCGGGGGATTACATCACCATTGTCGGTCTGTTTGCTTTGGCCCGGACCGCCACCATGCTGGGCGGGCTGGAAACCGGTTTTGGCTTTGGCGGGGCCGGTGTCGCGCGCGAGGCTTTGTTTGGCCTGTTCGCCGAGGGCGCGCTGCTGGTGGTGCTGCTGGCCTTCGCGCTGCTGGCGCAGGATACCAGCCTGGACGGCATCGCCACCGCGTTCCGCAGCGCGCATATCGGCATTTCCGTCTCGCTCGGCTTTGCGCTGGCGGCGATGCTTGCCGTGGCGCTGACTGAAACCGGGCGTATCCCCACCGACAACCCTGCCGGTCATCTGGAACTCGCGATGGTGCATGAGGCGATGGTGCTGGAATATTCCGGGCGGTTGCTGGCGTTGATTGATTACGCCGCGATGTTGCGGCTGCTGGCCTGGATGAACCTTATCGGCACCATCTTCCTGCCCTTCGGCATGGCCCGGGCCGCGGCAATTCTCTCCTGGCCTGGCGGGCTGCTGCTGTGGGCGGGCAAGCTCGCGGTGATGGCGGTGGCCCTCTCGGTGTTTGAGGTGTCGCGCGCCAAGATGCGGGTGTTCCGGGTGCCAGAGTTTCTGGGTGCGGCGCTGTTGCTGGGCATGTTGGCCGGGGTGTTCCTGTTTGTCGCGGCGAGGATCGGCGCATGAGCCTCACCTTCTCGCTGGCGCATCTCCTGGGTGGCATCATTCTGCTCTGCGCGTTTTTGCAACTTTCGCAGCGGCGGCTGGCGGCGATGATCACGCTGTATCAAACGGAAGCCCTGGTGCTGGCGGCGGCGGCCTTCTGGCAGGGCTATGCGCAAGCTGAGCTTACTCTCTACCTCACCGGCATCATCACCTTCGCGCTGAAAGCGGTGCTGCTGCCCTGGGGCCTAAGGCAGATTATGCTGCGCTTTAACATGCTGCGCGCGGTGGAAACCGCCTTGCCGATGGCGGTTTCGATGATCCTCGGCCTGGCGCTGATCGGCATCGCCGTGCTGGTGGTGCTGCCGGTGACGATGAACGCCATCTCCCTCACGCGGGAGGATCTGGCCATTGCGCTTTCCGTGGTGCTGCTGGGGCTGCTTTTGATGATCGTGCGGCGCAATGCGCTGGCGCAGATTATCGGGTTTCTCTCCATGGAAAACGGGCTGGTGCTGGCGGCGATCGGGATGCCGGGAATGCCCTTCGTGGCGGAATTTTCGGTGGCGTTGCTGGTGTTGCTGGCGTTTCTGGTGGTGGGCGTATTCCTGTTCCGTATTCGCGAGCATTTCGACACGCTGGATATGTCCGGGCTTGAAGACATCGAAAGGCGGGGGCGGTGAATTTCGCGTCTCTTGCCATCGCGCTGCCGTTTTTGGCGGCGGTTTTGCTGGGGCTTTTGGCCGCGCCGCGCCAGGGTGCCATTGCCAATGCGGCGGCAAGTGCGGCCCTGTTTGTGCTCACTCTGGCGGTGTTCTGGGGTCATGGCACGGGGCTGGTGGCGGTGGATGCGCTGGGTGCGTTGTTTGGCATAGTCACCGGGTTTGTGGGGCTTTCGGCCTCGTTGGTGAATATCGGTTACGTCAGCGCCGATGCGGCGCGGATGCCCGCACGGCGCTGGCGGCTTTACCATGCGTTGTTCCAGGTGGTGCTGGGGGCGAGCCTGCTGGGGCTGTATGCCGATAATATCGGGCTGCTCTGGGCGGCGATGGAAGGCGGCACCATCGCCATGACGGTTGGGGTAAGCCTCTACCGCACGCCAACCGGGCTGGAAGCCGCGTGGAAATATTTCATCTTGGGCGGTGTGGGCATTGGGCTCGCTCTGTTCGGTACCATGCTGGTTTACCTGGCTGCACAGCCCGCTTTGGGGCCGGGTTTCGCGGCGATGAGCTTTGCCGCACTTTCAGCCCATGCCGCGCATATGGATGGCGCGTTGCTCACCCTGGCCTTCGTGTTCATCCTGTTCGGCTACGGCACCAAGGCCGCCTTGGTGCCGCTGCATGGCTGGCTGCCGGATGCTTATGCCGAAGGCCCGGCACCGCTCACCACCGCCCTTTCCGGCTTGCTGATCAACGTGGCGCTGCTGGCGATTCTGCGCTTCCGGCATCTGCTGGAAGCCAATGCCACCCATGGCGGCATGGCCATGCGGCCGGGGCCGTTTCTGCTCACGCTGGGGCTGGCCTCGCTGTTTCTGGCGGCGTTTTCATTCTACCGCAGGCGGGATGCGCGGCGGTTTTTTGGCTTCTCCTCGATTGAGCAATCCGGCATCTCGGCGTTTGCGTTTGGCATTGGCGGCCCGGCGGCGATCTTCGGCGGGCTACTGCATATGCTGTTGCACACGCTGCTGAAATCCGGGCTGTTTCTGGCGTTGATCCGTGCCGCCAGCCTGCGCGGCTCGGCAGCACCGGGCCATTACGGGTTTTCGCATCTGCGCGGCTTCTTGCGGGCAAATAAATATGTGGGCTGGCTGCTGGCGGCTTGCATTTTTGCGCTTACCGGCCTGCCGCCTTCGGGGCTTTTCGTCAGCGAGTTCATCATCATCAGCCAGACGATCCAGCGAAACCCGTATATGTCTCTGCCGCTGGGGCTGGGGATGCTACTTTGCGCGGTGGCGATTTTGCGGAATATCGGGCCGTTGCTGTTTGCCCCAGCCCCGTTTGAAAAACCCAAACCCGCCGGGCGCGGCATTTGGCTGGTCGCGGCGCATTTGGGGCTGGTGTTTCTGGTGGCATTCGCCATGCCGGGCCCACTGGTGCATCTGCTCTCCCACGCCGCAGAGGTGTTGCGATGAAATTACTCACCCAGGAAGCCTGGGCCGCGTATCAAGGCCATTTCATCGCGCTCTGGACGGACGCCACCTGCGCCTATGCGCTTTATGAGCCGGGCGAGCTGGTGGCGGTGGAATTGCGAGACGGCGCGTATCCGGCGCTCTCTTGCCCCGGCGCCAACTGGTTCCAGCGTTTGGCGAAAGATTTGAACGGCCATATTGCCACCGGCTTTGCCGATACCCGCACGGCAATTGAGCATTTCCGTGAGCCGGATGGCCGCGCGGCGTGGCCGGACTTCAAAGCCCCGCATGTGGAGGGCGTGCATCAGGTGGCGGTGGGGCCGATCCATGCTGGGATCATCGAACCGGGGCATTTCCGGTTCTCAGTGGTGGGGGAGCGGGTGCTGAAGCTGGAAGCCAGGCTTGGCTACGCGCATAAAGGCACGCTGGGGTTGATGCGCGGCAAATCTGCCAGGCAGGCGGCGCGCTATGCGGCGCGTGTTTCAGGTGATGCCACGGTGGCGCATTCAATCGCCTTTGCCCGTGCGGCGGAGGCGGCTTTGGGAATGGAAGCACCCGAACGCGCCGTTTATTTGCGCGCGTTGATGGCGGAGATTGAGCGGCTGGCCAACCACACCAGCGATATTGGCGCGATGGCGGGCGATGCCGGGTTCGCCTTTCTGGATTCCCGCTTTGCCTTGATGCGCGAATATCTTTGCGCCGCCGCGCAAGCTGCGTTTGGCCACCGGCTGATGATGGATATCGTGGTGCCGGGCGGTGTGGCGGGAGATATCGCCGAGGGCGGGACGGAGGCGATTGAGGATGCACTGGACGCGCTGGAGCGCGAGTTGCCGAGCTTAATGCGCGTGTTTGAGGATTACGCCAGCCTGCAAGACCGTGTGGTGGGCACCGGCATTGTTCCGCCCGCGCTGGCGGCTTCGTATAACGCGGGCGGGTATGTGGGCCGTGCCTCAGGCCAGGGTGGCGATGCGCGGCTGGTGCCGGGTTATCCACCGTATCAGGCGTTGGGCCTTTCCGTCCCGGTGGCGCAAGAGGGCGATGTGGCGGCGCGGATAAAAATAAGGCTGGAGGAGATCCCCGAGAGCATCCGGCTGACGCGCGACATTTTGGCGGTCTTGCCGCAAGGCCCGGTGGCGCTGGCCCCGCCAGCTTCCAGCGGTATGGGCTTGGGCGTGGCGGAGAGTTTCCGCGGCCCGGTGTGGCATTGGTTGAACATCGATAACGGGCTGATCCAGGGCGCCTTCGTGGCGGACGCCAGCACGCTGCATTGGCCGTTGCTGGAACACGCCGCCACCACCGCCATTCTCGCGGATTTCCCGTTGATCAATAAATCGATCAACGGGTCTTACTCAGGCGTGGATTTGTAAGGCGATTACGCCCGCACGATGGATTGTGAATAAAGTGCGGTGCCGTAGGAATCGACGAAAGACCAGTCTAGCTGCTTGCCGGAAAGCCGTGCGGCCATGAAGCCGTGGGAGCCGGAGGCGAAACCGCCCCGCGCGGCGGGTTCGGGCTGGTAGGTTTCGGAGCCGGCTCCGGTGCAGACATAAGAGATGTTATCCATCTTCACCGCCTGCAAAATATGGTCGTGCCCGCAAACATAGAGCGGCACGTTATGTTTTTGCAGGATGGGGTTTAGCCGGGCGATGAGGTCCGGCTGGTCGTGGTCGTAGCCATCAGCATCATCCTGCGCGGTGTAGATGGGATGATGGCCAATCACGATGTTCCAATCCGCCGTGGAGGCGGCGAGTTTCGCATCCAGCCAGTCCAGCTGTTCCTGGCTATTCTGGCCCGCCACAGCGACGCGGGTGCCGTAATATTTTTTGATGAAGGGTGAGGTATCCAGGTAGTAAAACGCTGCACTGGCGCCGCCGGGCAGGGCCATGGTTTCCATGTAATAGCGCGCGGGAATTTGCCAGCGCGGGCTTTGCTTGGCGTAATCGAGCTGAGCCTGCACATTGCCGCGATAATCATGGTTGCCGAGAATGACCTTCCATGGCGTTTGCAGCGAGGGTGCGGTGTATACGTTCTCAAACGAGGTTTGCCATTGCGGATCGGAGACGGAGTCTACCCCGTTTTCATAGAAATTATCGCCAACGGAAACGATGTGGTTGCTGCCGATTTGCTGCGCGGTGAGGCCCATTTGGTGCGCGACAGCGCGCTGGTGGTGGTAGCCATGCCGCCCCCAATCCCCCACCAGCAGGAAGGAAACCGAGGCATCCTGCGCGCTGGCCGGGCGGGCCAGGGCGGCGCCCGCGCCAAAAATGGCGGTGGTGGTAACAAATTCGCGGCGGGTAAGCTTCATAACGGCTCCTGATGAGTACCGGTGCCCTGTAGCAAGGGCTACGAAACGCTGTGTGACAGTTCTGTGAATTGGTCCAACTTCAAAACTTCGCCCGCCAGGTAAAGGCTGCCGCAGATGAGCACGCGCGTGGGGGTGGTGATCTGGCCTAGCGCGCCGCGAATATCCGGCCCTGGAATGGCGCGGTTGCCCGAAGCTTCAATGATTTTTTCTACTGGCAAAGCGAGATGCTGCTCAGGTTCCGCCACCGCGAACAAAGCGGCGGCATGGGGGCTGAGGATACGGATGAATTCCGCCACGTCCTTGGATTGTTTCATGCCGAGGATCACGGTTGTGGGTGTGCCCCAATCCTGGAGCTGTTGCGCCAAAATTTCAGCCCCGCCGGGGTTATGCGCGCCATCCAGCCATAGCTCTGAGCCGCTTGGCAGCAGGGCCGCCAGCGGGCCGTGCAGGCGTTGCAGCCTGCCCGGCCATTCTGCATTGCGCAACCCCGCCGCCATGGCTTGTTGCGTGATGGTAAACCCGGCGGCGCTGAGCACAGCGAGCGCGATGCCCGCATTTTCGATCTGGTGTGGCCCGGCTAGCGCGGGACGGGGCAAGGCGAGGCCGTTGAACACCATGCCGGTGGGCGTGGGTTCGGCCTGCCATTCCAGACCACGGCGTAAGTGCGGGGCATTTTGCTGCACCGCCTCCGCCGCAATACGGGCCAAAACCTCGGCGGGCTGATAGCCGGTGACGACGGGCACGCCCGGCTTGATGATGCCGGCTTTTTCGCCCGCGATAAGCTCCAGCGTGTTGCCCAGAAAATCCTGATGGTCCAGCGAGATGGAGGTGATGGCGCAGGCGGCGGGGGAGACGACGTTGGTGGCGTCCATGCGCCCGCCCAAGCCCACCTCGATGATGCAAATATCGGCGGGGGTGCGCGCGAACAGCCAGAAGGCGGCGGCGGTGATCGCCTCAAACACCGTAATCTCGTTGGCTTTGTTGGCAGCCTCGATCGCATCCAGCGCTTGCGCCAGTTGTTCATCGGTTACCAGCCTGCCCGCGAGGCGAATACGCTCGTTAAAGCGCAGCAGGTGCGGGGAGGTGAACACATGGGCTTTAAGCCCGGCGGCTTCCGCCACAGCCCTGGCGATGGCGCAGACAGAACCCTTGCCGTTGGTGCCCGCCACATGAACCACCGGGGGCAAATGCTTTTCCGGCGAGCCCAAAGCCAGGAGCAGGCGTTGCAGCCGGTCGATCTTGAGATCGATCATGCGCGGGTAGAGGCTGTGCAGGCGCTCCAGCGCCGCACTCACCTTCAACCGGGATCCGGTGGCCCCGGCCGCGCCTTGCAGCTCGTTCGTCAAGCGGCCTTCTTGTTCGCCGTGGCAAGCGAAATGATGCGCGCCAGCGTGGCGGTAAGCTCCCCACGCTTCACCACCATGTCGATCATGCCGTGTTGGTGCAGATATTCAGCGCGCTGGAAGCCTTCGGGCAGTTTTTCGCGCACGGTTTGCTCGATAACCCGTGCACCGGCGAAGCCGATGAGCGTGCCGGGCTCGGCGATCTGGATATCGCCGACCATGGCGAAAGAGGCGGTGACGCCGCCGGTGGTGGGGTCTGTCAGCACCACGATGTAGGGTAGCCCGGCTTCTTTCACCATCTGGCTGGCGATGATGGAGCGGGGCATCTGCATGAGGCTGATCGCCCCTTCCTGCATCCGCGCCCCGCCGGAGGCGGTGTAGACGATGAGGGGAGCGGCTTGCAGCACGGCGAGGCGGGCGGCGGCCACCAGGCCCTCGCCCACGGCGGAGCCCATGGAACCGCCCATGAATTCAAACGACATGGCGGCGACGACGGTGTTATGCCCGCCGAGGGTGCCATGGGCGACGAGGATCGCATCGTCCTGCTTGGTTTTGTCCCGTGCATCCTTCATGCGGTCCGCATAGCGTTTCTGGTCGCGGAATTTGAGCGGATCTGGCGTGGCTTTTGGCAGCTCGATGCGGGTGAATTGGCCGTCATCGAAGGTCCAGGAAAGCCGGTCCTGCGCGGTGGCGCGCATATGAAAGCCGCAATGCGGGCAGACTTTTTTGCCTGCCTCCAGCTCGGTGTGGAAGATCATCTGCTGGCAGGAGGGGCATTGGTGCCAGAGATTGTCTGGTGCCTCCTTGCGGCCAAGCAGGGTGCGGATTTTGGGGCGAACGAATGCGGTGAGCCAGCTCATGGCGGGGATTTAACCGGTTTGGGTGGGGAAGGGAAGATTTGGGGGATATTGCGTCGTGGTCTTGTTTAAAGCGCGATAACTTCGTGATCGACTCTAGTGTTCACCGGTGGAGACTAGAAAAATCAATAACCTGGTGTGATTCAGCTTTTGAAATTCATGATATTCCAGGTCACGAATTTCAGAACCATCACACTAGAACCGGATGATTTTAGATCGAATCACGGGAGTGATTTGCTTTAAAATCTGAATCCGTGCTGAGTAGAAGGGCAATTGCTTCTTAATTGCTATTGCTTTTTAAGAAAACTTATTTCATAAAAAGAATGCCGATGAGCCTACCGCGCGGCTAAAAAACAAAAAAACGAAACGGTCAGAATGACGGCCTTTTCGAGGGGGTGAGCTATGACCGAGGAAAATCCAGGTGTAGAGAACCTGGCCGACCAGGCTAGTGATGAAATTTCCTTTACGGCACACGAGCTTAAGCGTGAAACCGGTTGGCTTGGGGCCTTTGTCATCGGCCTGGCAGGGACAATTCTGGTCACTGGTATTGCGCCGGTTATGGTCACCACCCTGGGGGCTGCCTGCATCCCGGTTACCGTGGTCATCACCCTCACCGGCTGGCTGCTGTGCCTCTTCCTGGCTGAGCTCGCAGCGATGATGCCCGAGCGCACCGGCGGTGCACCTTCCTACGCTTATCCCGCTTTTAAAGACCGCTGGCCTCGCTTTGCCAAACACATCAACGGCGTGACCGCCTGGATGTATTGGCTTGGCTGGTTCCCTGTCGGCCCGCTGAACATGATCCTCGCCTCGTTTTATATCGCGGCGTTATTCGGCCTCAACACCACCGCCGGGATCAACCCGCTCGGCACGCCCATCGCCTACTGGACTTTGGGCATCTCTGTCGTGGGCATGCTGCTATTCTTTATTCCTGCCTATATGGGGATTCGCTTCGGTGCTGGCTTTGCCAAAATCCTCGCCGTTCTCTCCATGGTGCCGCTCACGTTCATCGCCCTTGCCTGGATCTTCTCCCCCTCGGTCGTTCACCTTGGCGAGCTCTCCGGTTTCAAACATCTCGACGGGACCGGCTTCTTCACACCCATGAGCGGCTATAACTGGCTCACCGTCTATATCGGCTATGCCTTCTTGCTCACCTGGAATGTCATCGCGATGGAAGCCGCCGCCTGCTATATCGGCGAATGTGCTGACCCCGCCCGTGACGCCAAAATCGCCCTGAACCTCGAAGGCGGCTACGGTGTTTTCATCTACACGCTGGTGCCCATCGCTTTCGTCGTCGTGCTGGGCGCGAAAGCCCTCTCCAACGCGACCCTGGCAGACCCTAAAGCCATATTCGTAACCTTTGCCAGCAAGCTCTTCCCCGGCGTGGGCGGCGCGCTAGACTGGCTGATTGCCGGCATGCTGATCATCGCCCTGGCGCTCTCCGCCCTGAACGCCATCATGGGGTCTGGGCGGGCCCTTTACCAAATGGCGCTGGATGGCGAATTTCCCCGGTTCTTCCAGAAGCTCAACAAACACGGGGTTCCCGCCAACGCCATGGGGTTTAATGTCTTCTGCTCGCTCATTGTGGTTTTCATGGGCGGGGCCGTGCAAATCTATACATTTTCAAATGTCGGCTACACAGCGTCTTTCATTCCCGTTCTCATTGGCTATTTCCTTCTCCGCCAGGATAAAAAAGACGCAAGCCGCCCCTTCAAATTACCAGAGTTCATGAAATGGGTCGCCCTTGCCATGGCGGCGTTCTATTTCATTATCTGGTCATATGGCGGCTACATATATTCGGCCATGGGCAATGCCCGGCTATATTATTGGTTGGGCTGGGCCACGCTGTTCGCCTATCTGCCTTTCTACTGGTATCGCACCTATATCGAAAACCCGCGCGTCAGGGCCAGCCAGGCCGCATATTTAGCGCCCGGTGACTAACATCCTCCTGGCATCTGAAGGCAGGCCTTTCAGCAAAGCCGCCATGACGCAGGCTGGCGTTATGGCGAGCGCAAATGGAAGAATTCATATTATCACCATCGCTCGTATCTGGGGCGTCTCGCTGGGCTTCCCTAATCCTTGGCTGCTTCCCTCAAAACAGGAATGGGCCCAGCAGAGGGAAAATATCGCCGAAGCTATAGCGGCGTTGAAAAGCCTCGGCCATGACGCAACGGGCGTTGTTGCGGCGACGCGCGCGCCCGCTAAACGTATCAACGCCGAAGCCGCCCGGCTCGGCTGCGAAGCCATCGTGATGGGCTCAGACCCCCGCCGCCACTGGCTCCTCACAGACTTCTACTGGTCGCAAGAGCCATACCGCGTGAAGAAGCGCGCCAAGCGCCATGTTGAATTGGTGATTACCCAGGAGCTGCCGCAATAACAGGCATATTCATGAATAAATCGAAGACATTTGCTTATTTTAAGAGCGCTTGTTCAGGAGATTATGGTCTTGATTACATGCGTCCTGACGTGAAGTCTTTGGTGTTCCCTTCAAAAACTGAATATGATTTTTGTTTAGTTTCTGGCATAAAGTATGCTTAACAATAAACAGCAACATCTTTTCTGAAAAACCAAAACAAGAGAGGGTTCCCGTGAGTGATGTAAGCCTCCCCGTTGGACAGGATTTAACTGAAACCGGCTCTCTGCGTAGAGCCATCGACTGGCGAGGCGCCTTCTGGGTCGCCAGCGGCGTACCGGCTTTGGTGCTGTTTTCCATTGGCGGCATCTCCGCCATGGTTGGCAACCTGGCCTTCCTGGTTTGGGCGGCCTCCATGCTCATGGGCTTCGTCCAATCCTTCACCTATGCTGAAATTGCCGGGTTGTTTCCAAATAAGTCAGGCGGTGCCTCGGTTTATGGCGCGGCGGCCTGGGTGCGTTACAGCAAGTTCATTGCGCCGCTTTCGGTCTGGTGCAACTGGTTTGCCTGGTCGCCGGTGCTTTCCCTGGGCTGCACCATTGCCGCGGCCTATATTCTGAATGCCGTTGCGCCCATCCCCGCGGCCAACTCGCCTGAAGTCATGGCCTGGATCGCGGCGCATGGCGCGTCTATCGCCGGTGGCCAACAGGCGCAGGTGAACGCTGCCATTGCCGCGCTGACACCCGCCTTGCGGAACTGGACGCTCTTCAGCCACACGCTCGGGCCTGTCGGTTTTTCCTTTAACGCGACGTTTTTCATCGGCGCGATCATTATGCTGATCACCTTCGCCATCCAGCACCGGGGTATTCTCGGCACCGCCAATGTGCAGAAGTATATTGGCCTGCTGGTGATCATCCCGATGCTCATCGTCGGCGTGGTGCCTTTGCTCAACGGTGCAGTGCATGCTTCCAGCTTCTCGCCGCTGGCGCCGCTGAACGCCGCCGCCACCGGGCCGCTGACCGGGCCCTGGCACATCAACAATTGGACGATGATCCTGGGCGCGATGTTCATCGCCGCCTGGTCCACCTACGGGTTCGAGACGGCGGTGTGCTACACCTCCGAGTTCCGCAACCCGGGCACAGACACCTTCAAGGCAATTTTCTATTCCGGGCTGCTCTGCCTGGCGCTGTTCATTTTGGTGCCGTTTACCTTCCAGGGCGCGCTCGGCCTGACCGGTATGCTCGACCCCTCCATTGCTTCCGGTGCCGGTGTGGCGGCGGCGATGGCGCATATGGTCGGTGGCGGCGCGCTGATCAACGCGATCATGGTTATGCTGATGATCCTGGCGCTAATTCTCTCGATCATGACGGCCATGGCCGGGTCGTCGCGCACGCTCTATCAGGGTTCCGTCGATGGTTGGTTGCCGCGCTACTTATCGTTTGTGAACAAGCATGGCGCGCCCACGCGGGCAATGTGGACGGATCTGACTGCGAACCTGTTGTTGCTTGCTGTTGCATCAACTGATGCGACGAGCTTCTTCTTCATCCTCGCGGTTTCGAATGTTGGCTATATCATTTTCAACTTCCTTAACTTGAATTCTGGTTGGATCCATCGGATGGATTCGGGCTCCACCAACCGCCCATACCGTGCCCCCAACTGGCTGTTGGGGCTGGGCGGTTTATTTGCCTTCGTGAATGCAATGTTCCTTGGCGCGGGTGCTAAAACCTGGAACCCGGATGCGCTATGGGCGGGTTTTGGTTTTGCCGCTCTTATCCTTCCAGTCTTTTGCTTCCGGCATTTCCTGCAGGATAAAGGCAAATTTCCAGAACAGATGCTGGAGGACCTGCATGTGGGTGGCTCGGGGGATACTACGACAAAGCGCGCCGGGTTTCTGCCATATCTCGCGCTGGCGGGTGGTGTTGGCGTGGTTCTGCTCTCCAATTGGTTCTTCCATTTGTAAAAGCCGGTTTGAGGCGAAACAGGCCAAGGCGCAGATGTTTGCCTGTTTCAGAATTTGAACGATAAAAATATAAATCTTTCCAGAAACCAGTGGTGCGGCGCGTGCATGAGTTTTTGAATTCTGATGGAATAACCGAGACAATTTATCTTCGTGGTGGGGCATCCCTCTCTCTTGCCATGCGCCAGGGTGAGGCGCTGGAGATTGTTGATGAGCAGGGCGCGCAACCTTGTGAAATCATCGTCGCCGGGAAAGAGCCAAGGCGGGTTCTTGATGAAACATCCTCTCCCGGCGCGTTTTTCCACATGGTGGCAGAGCAGGATTATGATGTCTCTGTTTCGGCGCCGGGGCAACCGATGCAGCCACATGAGCAGAGTCCACCAACGGATTTGCGGCTTAACCTGCGGCGGTTAAAAAAATCCTATCCAACGCCTCTGGCCAAAGTGAAAGCCGAAATTCTGGTTCGGGCCGCCACAGCGCAATCTTACACGGTCGAGGCTGGTGATTATATCCAGATCATCGATCTGGAGGGGCAGCAATGCTCAGATTTCCTGGCTTTTGACGCTGTCGCACCGGAACATGAGCTGGATTCAACCACTACCCGCACGTTGGGTGGGCGGATTTATCCCGGCCCTGGCCTCTACGCCAAGTTTTTTGATGACCGGATGCTGCCGATGGTGGAGGTCATCCGCGATACATGCGGACGGCACGACACATTCGGTCTCGCTTGCTTTGCCAAAGCCTATGAGGATGCGGGTTATCCCGGTCATCCGAGTTGTTCGGATAATTTTAACCAGGTACTGGCGGCGTTTGGAATCGCGCCGCGCCCGGGTTGGCCGGCGATCAATTTTTTCTTCAACACGCAGGTCGCCGGAGATGGCATAATCGTTGCCGATGAAGCCTGGTCTCGCCCTGGCGATTACGTGCTGCTGCGCGCCATGCGGGATCTGATCTGTGCCAGCTCCTCCTGCGCGGATGATGTGTTCACGACGAATGGCTATAATCCGACCGATATTCTGATCCGCGTCTATGATAAGTCTGAAAATTTTTCAAAAGGGATTGCGCATCGCATGACGCCAGACGCTGAGCCGAGACTGAGCCGAGAGAGCGGGTTTCATCCGGCCACTTCAAAACTCACCCGTAATTTCATAGAAAGTAACGGGTTCTGGTTGCCAACCTGCTTCACTGATGGCGGGGCGGTGGCGGAGTATTATGCCTGTCGCGAAGATGTGGCGATGATCGATCTTTCGATGCTGCGCAAGTTCGAAATCACCGGGCCGGATGCGGAAGCCTTGCTGGCCGTGGCGATGACGCGCAATATCCGCAAGCTCGCCATCGGCCAGGTTGTTTATACAGCGTTGTGTTACGAGAATGGCGGCATGATTGATGACGGCACGGTAATGCGCCTCGGCGCCAATAATTTCCGCTTCATCTGTGGTGCCGATTATTCTGGTGCCTGGCTGCGCGCGCAGGCCGCCAAGCGGGGGTTGCGCGTGTTCATCCGCGCTTCAACGGACCAGTTGCATAACCTCTCGCTGCAAGGGCCGCGTTCACGAGACTTGCTGGCACCGCTCATTTTTACGCCGCCGACCCAGCCCTCCATCGCCGAGCTGAAATGGTTCCGCTTCACCATCGCCCGGCTTGGCGGCGCGCAGGGTATTCCGCTGGTTATCTCCCGCACTGGTTACACGGGCGAACTTGGTTATGAAATCTGGGTGCATCCCAGCAACGCGGTAACATTGTGGAACGCTTTGGCCGAGGCTGGCGCGCAGCCCATGGGGCTTGAGGCGCTGAACATGCTGCGTATTGAAGCCGGGCTGATTCTCGCCGGTCATGAATTTTCAGACGAGACCGATCCGTTTGAAGCAGGCATCGGCTTTGCGGTGGCTGATCGGGAAGAGGATTTCATCGGCCGGGATGCGCTGCGCCGACGCGCGGCGAACCCGCTGCGTAAGCTGGTCGGGCTGCTGATTGAGGGGAACGAGCCGGTTCATCATGGTGATTGCGTGCACAACGCGCGCGCGCAAATCGGCGTGGTCACCAGTGCCGTGCGCTCGCCCGTGCTGCACCAATCCATCGCATTGGCCAGGGTGGATGCCTATTATGCAGAGCTTGGAACCGCAGTTGAGATCGGCAAGTTGGATGGCCAGCAGCGGCGCTTAAAAGCCACGGTTGTTCGTTTTCCGCATTATGACCCTGATAAATCCAGAGTCCGGGCGTGAAGCCTGTGTGGCGACCGGTTGCAAACTTTGCGTTGACAGAGTGATTTCTCTTAAATTATCTTCAATTCTTAAAAGGAATTTTTTGGACAAGAATTTCGGGGACTATTACTTGGCGGCGGGCCGAGCAGAAGATTTTCAGAAAAGCTCGCCCCCACGCCGCGCATGATTTTGGGTCATTGTTAGAGAAAAAGGTTCACGCATGACACGTTCCTGGCGCAACGCCATTCTCGCTTCTCGCCACCGTGCCCTCGGCTCTAACCTTGAAGACTGGAACGGCATGCCCACAGCCTGGAGCTATGCGCATGATGTGCAAGAGGATCATGTTACCATCCGCACCAAGGCGGGGTTGATGGACGTATCCGGGCTGAAGAAAATACATCTGCATGGGCCGCATGCCTCTGGTGTGCTGGATTATCTCACCACCCGGGATGTATCAAAAATCACGCCGGGCAAATCCGCCTATGCTTGCTTTCTGAACGAGGCCGGGAAGTTCATCGATGACGGTATTCTCTACCGCACCGGGCCGAATAGCTGGTTCGTGGTGCATGGCTCTGGTGCGGCACACCAGGCGCTGGCCCAGGCTTGCTATGGCCGCAACGTGACGATGTTGTTTGACGACGATCTGCTCGACCTCTCCCTGCAAGGCCCGCTGGCGGTTGATTATCTGGCCAGGCACGTGCCAGGCATCCGTGATCTCAAATATTTTGCTCATATGGGCGCAACATTGTTTGGCAAGCCGGTGATGATCTCCCGCACCGGTTATACCGGCGAGCGGGGCTATGAGATTTTCTGCAAGGCGGAGGATGCCGGGCTGGTCTGGGATACCATTCTGGAGGAAGGCAAGGAGATGGGCATTACCCCTTGCGCCTTCACAGCACTCGATTTGCTGCGCACGGAAAGTTATCTGCTGTTCTACCCCTATGATAATTCCGAGATGTATCCGTTCGAACATGAAGGCCCCGGTGATACGCTGTGGGAGCTGGGGCTGGATTTCACCGTCAGCCCTGGCAAAACCGGCTTCCGCGGGGCTGAAGAGCATTACCGGCTGAAGGGCAAGGAGCGGTTCAAGATCTTTGGCCTGTTGCTGGAGAGCGATAAAGCCGCCGCGCCGGGCGATGTTGTTGAGGCCGGTGGTAAGAAGGTGGGCGTTGTGACCTGCCCGATGATCTCTACCCTCACCGGGAAATCAATGGCTATCGCGCGGTTGGATGTGCCCGTGGCGGTGCACGGCACCAAGCTGTTGGTGGGCGGTGTGCCAGCCATTGCCCATGCGCTGCCTTTTGACGACCCAAAGAAGGCCAAGCGCACGGCGGTGGGCTGATGAATAAAAGCCGTCCGGTTTATGCGCCGTTCAAGCTGGACCCGTCGGGTGTCACGCATCTTGTTGTCACCAGCCTGGCAGCGCCCCCGCCGGAGTTGGGACATGATTTGAGCGCGATGGAAATCTGGACCGTGGCCCATGCCGGGCCCGGAATGCCGGCGCCAGCGGCAGGGCTTCTGCGCCCGTTCCGCTCCCGCACGGAATTGCTGGCGCAGCTCGAACACAGGCTGGCACGGGGCACGATCGGGCTGCGGCTTTATGCCATCGGCTCGGAAGCCTTCATCTGGGACGCGGCGAACATCGCCACCGCCGCCGGTTTGGGCCATGGGGAGGTTTTCCTGCATCAAGCGGGGCCGAAGCTCAGGCGCGTCTATTGCACCCATTGTCGCACGATAATCGAGGATGTGGCGATAAACCTCGTGCCTTGCCCGGTCTGCGAAGCACATCTTTCAGTGCGCGACCATTTCTCGCGCCGCTTGGCGGCGTTCATGGGGGTGAAGGTGGATGCGGAGGTGCCGGGTGAAATGCCGGTGCCGGAGGAATTTACCACATGAAATTGGCCATTACCGCCATAGAGAGCTTGTCGCCCGGGTTAAAGCGTTTCACCTTTGCCGGGCAGGCATTGCCCTGGGCGGGGCCGGGCTCACATCTGGTGTTGGAAATTCCAGACGGCGAGCGCCCGCGGAAAAATGCCTATTCGCTGATTGCGGCACCCGATGGCGCCTACAGAATCGTCGTGCGCCGGGTGGCGCGTTCGCGCGGCGGCTCGCATTGGCTGCACGACCATGCCAAGCTGGGCGACGTGCTGGAGGTGCAGGTGCCGCAGAATTTCTTTAACCCGCCCCGCAGCGCCAAGCGCCATTTGTTGTTGTCAGCCGGTATCGGCATCACGCCGTTTCTTGCCTATCTGCAAGTTCCTGGCCTTACCTATGAGCTGCACCATTGCTGCAAGCCGGAAGAGGCGCACAGCTTCCGCGCCTTGCTGCCGCAGGGTGCTAACGCCGTGTTGCACACCAGCCGCGAGGCGTTGAACCTGCACGGGCTGCTGGCACGGCAGAAGCTGGATACGCATCTTTCCATCTGTGGGCCAGAAGGTTTTATGGATGACGCAATCGCGGCGGCGAAATCGCTCGGTTGGCCGGCTGCAAAAATCCATCTGGAGAGTTTCGGCAGCAGCAATTGGGGCCAGGCCTTCTCCGTGCGGCTGCAACGCTCCGGCATCACTGTGAATGTCAGGCCGGGGGAATCGGTTTTGGAGGCGCTGGAAACCGCCGGGTTGAATCCGGCTTGCCTGTGCCGGGGCGGCGCCTGTGGCGAATGCCGGATGGAGGTGCTTGAAGGCACGCCGGAACATCATGACCATTATTTGACGGAAGCTGAAAAAGCCTCTGGAAAATCGATAATGATCTGCGTCTCGCGCGCTTCTACCCCTGAACTCGTGCTGGATTTTTGAACCATGGACCTTAACCTTAAACCCGCCGAAAGTTTCCGCGACGATTACAGCTTTGCCAATTCCGGGGAGGCGATTCTGCGCTTTCCGTTTCCCTTCGCGGAAGACGCCTACATGTATTCAGTGAACATTGAACCGCATGTGCGCGGCGGGCCGACCCCGGCGTTTGACGCCGTGTTCGACCTTGATGAGCATTACGTGGGCGACATGGCAGACCGCGCTTTGGTGCTGCAGGAAGACCCGCTGCGCTGCCAGGTTTTGCCACATATGATGGAGGCGGAGTGGGACACGCTGGAATTGCTGATGCAGAGCCTGGCGCTGGATTATCCGCAACACTTCACGCTCAACAAAAATGCCGATGAATGGCGCTGGGTGAACCGCCCGCTGGGCATTGACCAGCATTTTATCTTTGGCAAACCCGAAACTCTGCCTTGCCCGCCGTTTGAATATATCACCCGCCAGGTGCAGGGTGATTTTTCTTTGCAGGACCAGAGGGATAATAACCTCTTCATGGATGGCGGTATGATCACATCGCAAGCCGACTGGTCACTGAATTTTGACATCGGCATGTCCTTCCATGAATGGCATGGCCCGGTGCCAGTGGCGCATGAATTGGGTGTGTTCGACCGCGCCTTGGCTTTTCTGTTACGCCTGCAACATGGCAAGCCGGTGCGGCGGTTGAACTGGACACTCACGCCCAACCCGCGCCTTGATACCTCGCCAGAGAATTATCCCGTCTGGGGGCCGGAGCGCGCGACGATTACGCCGGAGAATATCGGCCATCGCATGTGCTTGCGGGTTGAGTTGCAAACTTTGACGCGTTTGCCAAGATCAAACGCGATCCTGTTCGGCATTCGCGGTTATCTCATCCGGCTTGAGGAACTGGTGCGCGTGAAGAAATGGGCCGTTAGGCTTCACCGCGTGCTGCGCGACCTGCACCCTGAAATTGCCGAATACAAGGGCAGCGCCCGTTATCGTCAGATGATTGTGGATTATCTGGCCCCGTTTGATGACGGGCGCGTTCTCAATTCGGGTATCGCACCGGAGCAGGATAGCATTTAAAAAACCTGAAACCGAAAAGCCGCCCTTTCGGGCGGCTTTTTCATTTTAATGATTGGCCAGAAAGGACTCCAGGCTATCATCTTTCTGGTCCATCCACGGCGTATGCAGGGGTGGTGCCATATTCCCGGTAATCACGGAGGGGAAACTGTGATGACGGTAGGTCAGCACATCTTCTTCCTTGTGATGTTTCCATTCCTTGAACTGTTCAGCCATGACCTCAGGTTTGAAATCCGGGTAATCGCTGAGGCCCAGCAGGTCGCGGATATAGGCGCATTGGAAATCGATATCTTCCGAGGCGTTGGCTGTGGATTGCTCGCGTTCACGATAAGCCTGGCTGTCGGCCTGCATTTCTTCCAGAGAAGGAAGTGCTGCCTTGCCTAAAATGACGTCACGGGCATACCAAGCCTGGGCATCGAACATGTTAAAAGTATAATATTGGTCCTGCATGCCGAGGTAAAACAGTTTCGGGTTTTTCTCCCACACCACGCCTTTATATAACCCCAGCGGCCAGAGTCGGTTATTGGTTTTAAGCCGCATGTCGTCTGGCAGGAACGGAAAGTGATGCTGGTAGCCGGTGCAGAGAATCACGGCGTCCACCTCTTTGGTGGTGCCATCTTTAAAATGCGCTGTTTTGCCTTCAATTTTCAGAAGTAGCGGCACTTCGGAGAAAGCCGCCGGAAAGGCAAAGCCCATCGGTTTGGTCCGGTAAGAGAATGTGATCTCTTTGGCGCCGTATTTATAGCATTGCGTACCGATATCCTCGGACGAATAAGAGCTGCCGATGCAGAGCACGCGCTTATCTGTAAACTCGGCGGCGTCACGGAAATCATGCGCGTGCAGCACGCGGCCAGGAAACTTCTCCAGCCCCGGAAACTCAGGGACATTCGGCGTCGAAAAATGTCCGGATGAGACGACGACATAATCGAACACTTCGGAATAAAGATGGTCATTCACCAGGTCGCGCACGGTTACGGTGAATTTACCCGTTGCATCGTTATACTCAACATTCCGTACGGGAGAGCGAAAGCGGATATAGCGGCGCAGATTGCCTTTTTTGACGCGCCCAACAATATAATCCCACAGCACCGCGCGCGGCGGGTAAGAGGGGATGGGTCGGCCAAAATGCTCCTCGAAGGAATAATCTGCGAATTCCAGCGCTTCCTTAGGGCCGTTGGACCATAAATAACGGTACATCGAGCCATGCACAGGCTCGCCATATTCATCCAGCCCGGTTCGCCAGGTGTAATTCCATATTCCGCCCCAATCCGCCTGTTTTTCGAAACAGACGATATCCGGCAGCTCGATGCCTTGTTTTTCTGCGGCTTCAAAAGCCCGCAACTGCGCCAATCCGCTTGGTCCGGCGCCAATAATCGCAACGCGAGGCTTCATGCTCGTCCTTTATTGTAAATGAGGGGTAGGGAAGGTAGCCATGAGACAATGTTGAAATTCATGCAGCCCTGCAGTTCTGCCCGAAAACATACTTGAAGTGTTTCTTTGCTGAGTAGGATATAAAAATCACCGGGTAACAGCAATAGAAATATTGACCTTTAAGAAAAAAGAATGCGTCAAGAGAAATGAGAGGGCCAATCGTTTCCTGCCAAACAGGGGTTGAAAAGGGCAGCATTTTGGAGCCCAGCGCGAAACAATATTGGCGAGATTGTCTGCCCTGGCGCTGTCTGATAGTCTTCCCCATGGCACAGAAGCGTCTTTGGGGTGTGTAAGCGGGGTTCGGTATGACAAAACTGATGATCGAATTGAAGGATCTGCGTGGTGGCTAGGGTGCTTGTCGCTGGTATTTACATGGCGCAATTACCAAACACAGCAGCCCACATAATCCAGGCATTATCAGCCAGCCCGGCACATAAAATTGTACAACGCTGGGCCGCATTATCACCCGGTGGCGGTGGCTTTTGTGATCTTCCTTTTACCAAGCTCGTGGTTACGCAACCAACGCCGAAATTTCAACTTCTCAATCAGCTGACAAAAGATGCCACGGAATTTGACTGGGTCTTTCTATGCGATGATGATGTTGAATTAAGCGTTGATTTCCTGGATCGATTCATCAGCTTGGCAGAGCGATATGATTTTGCACTCTGCCAACCCGCGCGCACGGTCGATAGTTTTACAGATCATCCCATTGTGCAGATATTACCAGGATTGACCGCAAGACGAACGAATTTTGTTGAAATTGGCCCGGTTGTTTGTATGCGGCGGGATGCTGCGCGCTTGTTGATGCCATTTGGCGAGACCTCTGGCATGGGCTGGGGGCTGGATTTTGTTTGGCCCAGAATCCTTGGCGGTGCTGGTTTGCGGCTTGGCATTATCGATGCGACGCCGATCGCGCATCGGTTTCGTCCACCTGCCATTGGATATGATACAACAAAAGCCCATCGCGAAATGGCGCTGGTGATGGCCAGGCAAGAGCATTTCACGATGGATAAGGCATTCACGGTTTTGGAGGCATATGCGTGAAGCCTGAGATTTCCGTGGTTCTGACCACTCATAATGGCGAGAACCGCTTGCCGTTGGTGTTGGAAGGCTTGGCCAGGCAAAATCTGCAGCGATCCCGATTTGAGATTATAGTGGTGGATGACGGTTCTACCGATCGCACGCCGTGGGTTTTACGCGATTGGCAGAGCCGCCTGACATTGCATAATGTTAGGCAAAATCGGGCCGGGATGGCTGCGGCAAAAAGCCTTGGCATTTTTGTTTCGGATGCGGATATTGTCGTATTCCTCGGAGATGACACCGTGCCAGACCCGGATTTTCTGGTGATGCATCTTGCAGCTCATCTTGCGTCTCCAGAGCAGGCTGTTGCTGTGCTTGGCTATACGAGCTTGCCTGAGGACATCCGGCAGATACCGGTTATGTGGTATGCAACAGAAATTGGCTGTGAGTTGTTTTCTTATGTCTGGATGCAACCAGGACAAGATCTTGATTACACCGCTTTTGGCAATGGATGTATATCTTGTAAGCGTAGCCTATTGGTTCAGAAAGGCGTGTTTAACCCGATATTGGAATTTAACCCTGCAGATGTTGAACTTGGCTGGCGGTTGCGTCGGCATGGGTTGCGGGTGATCTACCAACCCCAGGCGCATTCAGTGTTTATGCAAGCATTTACTTTCGATCAGCTTTGTGCGCGATTTTATCAGCAAGGGCATTCGCAATTCCGATTTGCACAGCTACACAAGGCGGCTGCAGTTGAAGCGTATTGTGAAATTGTTCCCGCCTTGCAGGAATGGCGCGACCACGGCCAAAGCTACGAAGCCTATCTGCACAAAGCCAGAGACCTCGACAGCCAGGCCATAGCAGCCAAGCAGGATAAAACACCCGTGGCATTCAGTTTCCAACACAGCCTTGACGAGGCGTACCGAACGGCATTTTCTTTGTCTCGGGCGAAAGGTGTTGTGGATGCCAAAGCGTCGATTAGCGATCCGCTGAAATAATGTTCAGCCTCTGCGATACAAACGGCCTACCATGTTCAGGGCGAAGATTTCACTTAATCTTGGCCGGATAAACAAAGGCCCAATTTTTTGCAAAGCTTTCCCCCAGGGCGAACGGCCTGCGGCGGTGTCTGAGTGGCGGAAACGGCCAGGGGTCGAAGGATCACCACATTAAATCAGGTATTTGATTTGCATCTTATTTCGTATATCTTAACGTCGGCACTCTCTGTGTGAAGGCGCGCAGAGGCGACCAAAATCGCTGGTTGGCACTTGCTCGGCAACCCGTGTTCAAACTGCTTTCGGAGTTTTAAGATGCCAAATGTCGTATATGTAAGCTCTAACGGCTCTCGTAAATCTGTTGCGGTTGAAGAGGGAATGAGCCTCATGGCTGCTGCCGTTGAGCACGGCGTCGACGGCATTGTGGGGCAATGCGGGGGTAATGCCATCTGCGGAACCTGCCATGTTTACGTCAATCCGGATCAGCTTTCATTGCTGGAGCCGATCTCTGATGATGAAGATGCAACGCTGGAAATCGTGGCTGCCGAAAGACGCTCAAACAGTCGGCTGGGCTGCCAGATTTTGATGACGCCGGAACGGGATGGTTTAATTGTCGAGATGCCGGAGTACCAGCTTTGACACACGATTCCACGATCGTGATTGCTGGTGCCGGCCAGGCGGGGTTCCAGGCGGCAGCGTCTTTGCGCGAGCGGGGGTTTGGCGGCAAAATTATCCTGGTGGGGGATGAATCCGGTTTGCCATATCAGCATCCGCCATTGTCGAAAGCCTATCTCATGGGCAAGATGGATCGCGCGGCGTTGCGGTTCCGGCCCGAGGCGTTTTTTACCGATAACGCCATTGAGCGCCGTGCGGGGCTTCGGGTCGGCAAAATTGACCGTGAAGCGCGGCAGGCCGTGCTTCAGGATGGTGTAACCCTGGCTTATGATCACCTCATACTTGCCCTGGGTGCGCGCAACCGGCCTTTGCCAGTGCCAGGCTTCAGCCTGGATGGCGTGGTGCAGCTTCGTAACATCGACGATGCGGATATGCTGCGTGGATTCCTGGATACGGGTGGCCGGATTGTGGTCATTGGCGCTGGATTCATTGGGCTCGAATTTGCCAGCGTGGCGGCAGAGCGCGGCGCAGAGGTGACAGTCATTGAAACAGCCGACAGGCCGATGGCGCGGGTTCTTTCCAAGGAAATGTCCGATTATTTTCGCGCCGCGCACGAGGCTCAGGGTATACGGTTCAAATTCGGCGCAACCGCCGCGAAGATTGTGGGCGAAGCCAGGGTGGAGGCCGTTGAGACCAGTGACGGCGCGCGTTTTCCGGCGGATCTTGTGCTGGTCGGCATAGGGGTGATCCCAAACACGGAAATTGCCGCGGAAGCGGGCCTTGCGGTGGGCAACGGCATCAAGGTGAATGAATATCTCACGACGAGCGATCCGTTGATTTCGGCGATAGGGGATTGTGCGCTCCATCCAAACCCTTATGCGGTGAATGGCAGCATAAGGCTCGAATCAGTTCAGGGTGCCGTGGATCAGGCGCGTTGTGTTGCTGATCGCCTGACTGGTCATCACGTGCCATACGGAAGTTTTCCCTGGTTCTGGAGCGAGCAAGGATCATTGAGGCTGCAAATCGCCGGGTTGACCCAGCCGCATGACCAGATTGTGGTCCGCAACGCGGATCTGGACGGCAAGGAAGGCTTATCGGTTTATTGCTTCCGTGCTGGCGAGCTAATAGGCGTGGAATCCGTGAATCGACCGCTTGACCATGCGCTTGCCCGGAAACTTTTGGCCGCAGGCGGAAAGACACCAGAACCGGAAGACGTCGCCGAACCGGCGTTTGCACTCAAAAACTGGGAGAAAGCATAAAGGCCGGGCTGCGCCCCCTGCTGCCTTATCGCGCGCACTAAAAAGCGCGATAAGGCAGCTTGCCTCGTGCTCAGGCGGTGGGGGGAAGAAAGAACGCCACCGCCTTCTCCACCACTTCCGGCCGGTAGGCGTGCGGGCCGTCATATTCAATATACGTCACGTCGTAACCTGCATCCTTGAGCATCGCTGAATGCTTGCGGCCTGATCGGTCGATTGGAATTTGCTCGTCCTTGGTGCCGTGAGACATGAATATGCGGGGCGAACCTTCCTGGCGCTGCACGGTCATGAAGCCGGCTGAAGAAACAACAATATGGGTCACAAACTGCCCGTTGGTTATGCCGAGTGACATCGCGTAGCTGCCCCCATCGGAATGTCCGGCGAATACGAAATGGTTGGGGTCAAGCGTAAAGCGGTCTGCGACTGCCGCCAGCGTTGTATCAAGCCGCTCACGGTCCGGCCCGTTGCCGCCGATGACGATATCCCAGGTCGGAAACAGCGATTGCGGCACCAGCAGCAGGAAGCCGTGTTGCTGCGCGTGCGTCTCCAGCATCGGTAATATTTTTTCGGCACTTCCGCCGCCGCCATGGAACAGCACCACAAGCGGGGTTGGCCGTGCGGGGTTAACGCCCTCTGGCACCACTAGAACGGCGTCACGTTCAGTAAACAGGCCGAGATCATGCCGCCCCGGGGGCAGAGGCGGCAGGGTGGGGCGGCGATGGGTGAAATCAAGATGTCCTTGCAGATAATGGTCCATATTGCCCTCGTGGATCGTCTAACAACAGCTTGATATGCTTACCAAACCATGCGCCCCGCCGATACCCTGGCGCAAGGTTTAGATAATTCAGCCAGATCCGCGGATAATTAGCGTGTTTTTAAGGGCTGCCGCCTATCGCGCTAGCATGGACATACTGCAAGAAACCCCGTCGGTTCCAGAGGCTGACTGCTGGTCAAGCTGGATTAATCACGGCCGCGATGGCGGGAACGCGGCCGTGCGGGCGCATGTGGCGGTGCAAACCGCCGCCTTCGCGGAAAAAATTCTGAACCATGTTCAAACGCCGCCCGCCAGCATGCTTGATATCGGCAGCGGAGATGGGTTGATGTCCTGGGCGGCTTTGTCCCGCTGGCCGCATGTATACGTAACCATGACGGACATTTCACCGGCCCTGCTTTCACAAGCACGAATGGAAGCTGCAAAGCGTGGCGTTGCCAGCCAATGCAACTTCGTGCTTGCCAACGCGGAAACGCTGGAAAGCATTGCTGATCATACGCAGGATCTGGTGACCAGCCGTTCCGCTTTGGCGTATGTTGTGGATAAACCAGCTTCCTTTCGTGCGGCGTTTCGTGTGTTAAAGCCTGGTGGAATATTGAGCATTGCCGAGCCGCTTTTCCGGGAGCAGGCGCTTTCAACAAGCAAATTGCAGGAGGCTGCGTATGCTGAAACGGACAATCCTTTGCCAGCCTTGCTTCACAGATGGAAAGCGGCACAGTTTGAAAACCCGTTTGATTCTTTGCAGCAAAACCCGATAACCAGCTACACTGAACAAAATTTGCTTGGCTTTGCCAGCCAGGCCGGGTTTGAAGATTTGCAGATGGAACTGCATGTTGAGGAGCGCCAGGCTCCGCCACGGGGCTGGGAGGTTTTTTGCGCCATGTCGCCCCATCCGCTGGCGCCGTCCTCGGGGGAAATACTGGCAACCCGGTTTTCAGCGGTGGAACGGCGAATATTGGAGCTGGCCTTGCGTCCGCGCGTTGAAAAAGGTGAGTTCAATATCACCAGCCGGATGATTTATTTATGCGGCCGCAAGCCAGAAATTCACGTTTTAGAGTCCGATCGCTTGAGCTTGACGCGCTGAAGTGCGGTGGTTGAAAGCGTGAATCGGCCTTTTATTAAAGGTCTGGAGCGCGTTCAGGGCGATGCGGTAGCATCACCCTGAAACATATCGCCCTCTAGGTCGACATCCGACCAAACGGATACGTTTGGTCGGATAAAGTTGCTCGCTTAAACTAGAGAGTTAGAGCGGTTTGCGTGAACCGGCGTGAACGGAAGCCGCTCTAAATTCGTCCGTCTGAACGGACGAATTTAATGTTATGCGGGCTTAAAACTCTTCCATATCTAACGAGTCGGAGCGGCCTGCGCCAGCCACGAGCACAGGTTTGAACGTGCTGTTAAACCGTTTTGTCGGCTCGCGCCTGCTCGCTGGTGCGGCTGCAGGCTTATAGCCCGCCTCCGGAGTTTCACCAATTTGGAAACGGGCGGTAAGGCTAACCAATTTCTCGGTTTCTTCGACAAGGCTGTGGCAGGCGGCGGTTGATTGTTCAACCATTGCCGCATTTTGCTGCGTCACCTGGTCCATCTGGTTAACAGCGGCGTTCACTTCGTGTAGGCCGGTGGCCTGCTCTTTGGCGGAAGCTGCAATCTGGCGCACGATATTGCTGATTTCACTGATTTGCGAAACAATCCGCTCCAGCGCCGCTCCGGTTTGGCCGACAAGATCAACCCCCGAAACAACCTGCCGGGTAGATGCCGAGATTAGCGACTTGATCTCTTTTGCTGCATCGGCGGAACGTTGCGCCAGCGCCCGGACTTCAGAGGCCACAACCGCGAAACCACGCCCGGCATCGCCGGCGCGCGCGGCTTCCACGCCGGCATTCAGAGCCAGCAAATTGGTCTGGAACGCGATCTCGTCGATGACCCCGATGATATTGCTAATCTGTTGAGAGGATGTCTCGATTTCGCTCATCGCCGCCACGGCATCGCGCACCACAACTCCGCTGCGCTCGGCATCTGTCTGCGCTGAGTTTACCACATCATGTGCATGAGATGCGCCCTCTGCCGTACGGCGAACGGTTGCTGTAATCTCATCCAGCGCAGCCGCGGTTTCCTCAAGGCTTGCCGCTTGCTGCTCTGTCCGGCGGGAAAGATCATCAGCCGCCGACGCAATCTCTCCGGTTCCGGAACGAATGTTTGAGGTGTTGCTTAAGATAACCTTCATCGTCTGGTGTAGGCGGTCGATGGCATTGTTGAAGTCACCGCGTAGCTTTTCATAATCGGTGCTGAACGGCTTGTTCAGGCGATAGACCAGATCTCCATCAGCCAGTTTTTCCAGGCCAACGGCAAGGGAGCTAACAACCCTTTCTTGTTCTCGCGCTGCCGCTTCGCGCTCAATCTCCCGGTGGTGGCGCTCCTCTTCAGCGCGCTGACGTGCGGCTTCCATCTCGCTTTCAAGCCGGGCTTTCGCCAACCCGGCATCTTTAAATATTTGCACCGTACGCGCCATGCCGCCAATTTCGTCGTGACGGTCGGTTTCAGAAATTTCGACAGCCAGATCGCCTTCCGCCAACCGGCGCATGAGGCCGGTCATGCGGGTTATCGGCTTGCCGATGGTGCTAATCAGCAGCCAGACCAGCCCGCAGATCACGACCATCATGGTCACCAACGCCACGGTAACGCCGGTCAGGGCGTCTGTCTTCGCGGTTTTGATGGCCGCGACATGGTTTGCGGCCATCAAGGCCTGATAGGCGAGGTCGTCCTTTATGCGGGCTACGAATATGTCGTTCAACTGCGCCATGGGGCCGGCGATGAGGGCGTCAGCCGCGGCTGCATTACCAGCAGCAACATCGGCCATCGCCGTTGCCGCATTCTGGTTCAGTTGCTGAAACGCTGCCTGAAAAGCCTCGCCATCTCCGGTTTCGCGGCCGGGGTCCATCGTTGGCTGATAGATAAGCCAATTGGTGTTGAAAGTGTCCACTCCGGCCTTCATCCTAGCAACAAGCGTTGCAAATCTGGCCGGATCTTTGGTCAGCACCGCTTCACTGGCAGAGCCAAACAGCCCTGCTTCGGCGCGCTCCATTGTCTCAATCGGCCTGGTTCCGACGATATTGTTCTCAAGCCCGTAGGCTACCGTCGTCACGAAATCGATCCGCGAGAGCGAAAAAATGCCCAAGCCGATGGTGAAAAGCAGCACCACGGAAAAAGCGGCTACGAGTTTCGCAAGAATTGACCATCTGGAGAAAAATGACATTTTCGAGGCTTCCCGGGTTATTTATTAGCCCGGGCGTAGCCCGTAGCATTAAGCTATGATTTCATGAATTTGTTGAGAACTGGTTAAATGTTTTGCGATTGGCAAATCCCCCTTTCATGTTATCCGTCCTCATATGCTCATTCGTCAGCTCTCTTATTTTGTTACGCTCGCTAAGGAACGGCATTTCGCCCGCGCGGCGGATGCCTGTCATATCACCCAGCCAACGCTCTCAGCCGCGATCCGTAAGCTGGAGGAGGATTTAGGCGTCCCCCTGGTGGAGCGCGGGCACAGGTTTGTCGGGCTAACGGCAGAGGGTGAAAAGCTGCTATCCTGGTCGCGGCAAATTCTCACCGATTATCACAGTTTGCGGGCGGATTTAACGGGCGAACGCAAGGGGTTGGCAGGCGAATTGCGGCTTGGAGTTGTTCCCGCGGCGCTGCCTTCGGTGGCGTTTATCACCGAGTGCTTCTGCGCCGCCAACCCCGCCGCGACGGTCACCATCCGCTCGATGACATCGCGCGCCATCGCCGAGGGTCTGGACGCTTTTGAGCTGGATGGCGGCATGACCTACCTTGAAAATGAGCCGCTTAACCATGTTCATCGCGTGCCGCTCTACCGCGAGCGCTACAAACTGGCGGTGCCGCAAAGCCATCATCTGGCGGGACAAAAAGAGGTAAGCTGGCTTAACGCCTCAGCGGAACGGCTCATTCTGCTGAGCCAGGATATGCAAAACCGGCGGATTATCGACCGGCTGACCGCAACACTGGGCTTTGCGGTTTATCCTACGGTGGTCAGTAATTCCTTCCTCTCGGTCTGCGCGCATCTGCTGCGCGGGGGCTGGGCCAGCATCGTGCCGCACAGCTTCTTCCATGTGCTGGGGCAACAGCCAGACCTTGCCATTTTGGACCTGATCGACCCCGTACACAGCGAGATGATCGGGCTCGTGATCTCCGACCGTGAACCGCGCGGGCCGATGGCCGCCGCCCTCCTGGCTGCCGCCATGGAAGCGGATATCGAGCAGGGCTTCGCCGGGCTTTGATAGATACCTCCTATTAATAAGTTAAAAGCTTTCATTGGATTTGCCTTGCGTTCGGGTGTGACTGTGCCGCCGTCCGATGCTGACTCACAAAGAAACCTTCAGCAATCGGATGAGGATGCGTTGCCACGAAAAACGATAGCAGCCCCATTTGCATGGGTTGTCTGGGTGCTTTTGCTTGCCGCGCGTCTTCCTCACCCTCTGTTAAGGACGATGACATGGCAAAAGTTGTATGCGTGCTTTATGATGATCCCGTTGATGGATTCCCGAAATCCTACGCGCGTGATGATCTCCCCAAGATCGATGCCTATCCCGATGGTCAGACCCTGCCCACTCCCAAGGCGATCGACTTTCAGCCCGGCGCGCTTCTTGGTAGCGTTTCCGGAGAGCTCGGCCTGCGCAAATACCTTGAAGATAACGGCCACACTCTGGTCGTGACCTCCAGTAAGGACGGCCCGGATTCCGTGCTGGAACGCGAACTGGCCGACGCTGAAGTCGTCATCTCCCAGCCGTTCTACCCGGCTTACATCACCGCGGAGCGTATCGCCAAGGCCCCGAAGCTGAAGCTGGCGCTTACCGCCGGTATCGGCTCGGATCACGTCGATCTGCAAGCCGCGATCGAAAACAACATCACCGTTGCTGAAGTCACCTACTGCAACTCCATCAGCGTTGCTGAGCACGTTGTGATGACGATCCTCGGCCTGGTTCGCAACTACATCCCCTCCTATCAATGGGTGATCAAGGGCGGCTGGAACATTGCTGACTGCGTCACGCGATCTTACGACGTCGAAGGTATGCATGTCGGCACCGTGGCCGCTGGCCGCATTGGCGTTGCCGTTCTGCGCCGCCTGAAGCCGTTTGGTATGCACCTGCATTATACCGACCGCCACCGCCTGCCGGAGGCTGTTGAGAAAGAGCTGGGCCTTACCTTCCATGCCACGCGCGAAGACATGTATAAGGTCTGCGACGTGGTCACGCTGAACTGCCCGCTCCACCCGGAAACGGAAAACATGATCAACGACCAGACGCTGAAATCCTTCAAGCGTGGGGCGTACTTGATCAACACCGCCCGCGGCAAGCTGTGCGACCGCGACGCCATCGCCCGCGCGCTCGAGTCCGGGCAGCTTGCCGGCTATGGCGGCGATGTGTGGTTCCCGCAGCCTGCCCCGCAGGATCACCCCTGGCGTACCATGCCGCATCACGGCATGACCCCGCACATCTCGGGCACCTCGCTTTCCGCGCAGGCCCGCTATGCCGCTGGTACGCGTGAAATCCTCGAGTGCTATTTCGAGGGCCGTCCGATCCGGAACGAATACCTCATCGTCCAGGGCGGAAATCTGGCCGGTGTTGGCGCGCATTCCTATTCCAAGGGCAACGCCACGGGCGGGTCTGAAGAAGCCGCCAAGTTCAAGAAGATCTAATAAGTTGGGGCTCTACGCGGGAATTTCCCGCGTAGAGTGTGCCGCGGCAAATCCGGTCTGGACGGCTATATACGTTATTCTTGCTATGCTAGAGCGCACGCATGACTCTGACCATGGCAGCTCCAAGCACAACCGTAACCAGCCCGACGGCGTTACAACCTATTGAAAAAATTGCGGTAAAACTGGGAATTCCGGCAGAATCCCTGTACCGTTACGGCCCGTTTAAGGGCAAAGTGGCGCTGGATTTTGCCGCCAAGGCTGCCTCGGCCCCGGCGGGCAAGCTTGTCCTGGTCACGGCCATCAGCCCCACCCCGGCTGGCGAGGGTAAAACCACAACCACCATCGGCCTGGGCGATGCGTTGCGCCGGGCTGGCCATCGCACCGCCATTTGCCTGCGTGAGCCGAGCCTGGGGCCAAGCTTTGGGGCCAAAGGGGGCGCCACCGGCGGTGGGCAGTCGCAGATCGCGCCGATCGACGAGATCAACCTGCACTTCACCGGCGACATGCACGCCATTGGCGCGGCACATAACCTGCTTGCCGCGATGATCGACAATCATCTTTATTGGGGCAACGCGCTGGGGCTGGACCCCGCCAGCATCGCCTGGCGCCGCGTGATCGACCTTAACGACCGCGCGTTGCGCGATGTTGTGATTGGCCTTGGCAGCGGCAATGGCGTGCTGCGCCAAACTGGCTTTGACATCACCGCCGCCAGCGAGGTCATGGCGATATTCTGCCTGGCGCGTTCGCTGGCTGAGCTGGAACAGCGGCTGGGTGACATCGTCATTGGGCGAGACAAAGCCAAACGTCTCGTCCGCGCGCGGGAGTTGAATGCCGCCGGCGCCATGGCGGCGCTGTTAAAAGACGCTTTTGCCCCCAACCTTGTGCAGACACTGGAAGGCACGCCCGCCTTTGTTCATGGCGGGCCTTTCGCCAACATCGCCCATGGCTGCAACACGCTGCTGGCAACGCAAACAGCCCTCGGCCTGGCAGATTTCGTCGTAACGGAAGCTGGTTTTGGCGCTGATCTCGGGGCTGAAAAATTCCTCGACATTAAATGCCGCCTGGGTGGGTTCGCCCCTTCTGTTTGCGTTATCGTCGTGACCGTGCGGGCGCTTAAAATGCATGGCGGCGTGGCGTTACGAGGGCTGGCTGAGGAAAATGCGCAGGCAGTGGAAGCCGGGTGCGCCAATCTGCTGCGCCATGTTGGCAATATGCGTAAATTCGGCCTGCAAACCCTGGTCGCCATCAACCGTTTTGCGGGGGATACGTCTGCGGAGTTGGAGATGATCCAGCAGGTTTGCGCGGAAGCTGGCGTGCGCGCCATTTCTTGCACGCATTTTGCAAAGGGTGGCGAAGGCGCGGCGGAACTTGCTGATGCCGTTGCCACGCTTGCTGAAGCCGACACTGCTTTCACGCCGCTTTATCCTGACGCCATGAATTTGGAGGAAAAAATCGCCACCATCGCCAGGGAGATGTATGGCGCGGCGGGAATCGAGCTGGACTCACGCGCGGCGGCGCAGTTGCGCGGCTTCACGGAGGCCGGTTTCGCTCATCTCCCTGTTTGCATGGCCAAAACCCAATACAGCTTTTCGGCAGACCCGGCTTTGCGCGGTGCGCCCTCGGGGTTCACCTTGCCGATCCGGGAAGTCCGGCTTTCCGCCGGTGCGGGGTTTATCGTTGCCTTGTGTGGCGACACCGTGACGATGCCCGGCCTGCCGCGCCAACCCGCGGCAGAGACGATATTTTTGGATGCTGCCGGAGAGATTGTCGGCCTTTCGTAAGGTGAAATCGAGCCACCCCTCCGCTCGAAGCGGTTGGGTGGCTTGACACACCTAAACATTTCCATAATTATAAAAATATGGACAAACAAACAGCCCTTATCGCCATGGCCGCTTTGGCTCATGGTGCCCGGTTGGATATTTTTCGTGCCCTTGTGCAGGCGGGTCCAGAGGGTTTGGCCGCGGGCCAGTTGGGGGAGCATTTGGGTCTGCCCCCGGCCACGCTTTCGTTCCACCTTAAAGAGCTGCGCCATGCCGGGCTGGTGAGCTTTCAGCGCGAAAGCCGTTCTTTAATTTATTCCGCTGAATTCACCAGCATGAATGCCTTGCTGGCCTACCTCACTGAAAATTGCTGCCAGGGCAATGTGGCCGCTTGTATCCCTGGTGTTTGCGATGGCACCGAGCTTGTTTCGCTCCCGTCCAAAAAGGCGATGTAATTTTCTTGGTTTTAAGGGTTTTGAACATGACTCCTCAAAAGACGGTTCTGATTCTTTGCACCGGCAATTCCTGCCGTTCGCAAATGGCGGAGGTACTTGTCCGGCATGAACTGGGAGATGCAGTGCGCGTGCTCTCTGCCGGCACCCGCCCGCAACCAAAAGTGGCTGATGGCGCGCTGGAAGCGTTGAAACTGGCTGGGCTGCCAACTGATGGGCTGTACCCAAAAGACATCGACGCCGTCATCAACGAACCAATCGATCTTGCCGTGACCGTTTGCGATAACGCCAAGGAAACATGCCCGGTTTTTCCAAAGCCGGTTGCGCGCATTCATATCTCGTTTCATGACCCCCATGGTGAGCCGTTGGAGAGCTTCGTGCGTGTTCGTGATGACATCCAGGTCCGCCTTGTGCCCGCCGTGCGTACTGCTTTGGCGCTCTGAGGGAATCTTATGTCCGCACAATGTGAAACCCCAGCCGCAGCGCAGATGAGCATCTTTGAACGCTTTCTGAGTGTATGGGTGTTTTTATGCATCATTGTTGGCATATTGGCGGGTCAGATGGCACCTGGGCTGTTCCAGGCCATTGGCCATATGGAAGTTGCCCAGGTTAATCTTCCGGTTGGGTTGCTGATCTGGATCATGATCATCCCCATGCTGATGAAGGTTGATTTCGCGGCACTGCACGAGGTTAGACAGCATGTGCGCGGCATTGGTGTGACGCTGTTTGTTAACTGGATGGTCAAGCCATTTTCCATGGCGCTGTTGGCCTCGCTATTTATCGGGCATTTGTTCCGCCCTTTGCTGCCGTCTGGGCAAATTGATAGCTATATCGCCGGGTTAATTCTGCTTGCCGCAGCGCCATGCACCGCCATGGTGTTTGTGTGGAGCCGCCTTTCAAACGGCGATCCGTTGTTTACGCTTTCACAGGTGGCGTTGAATGACATCATCATGGTGTTCGCCTTCGCGCCGATCGTCGGGCTGTTGTTGGGTTTGTCGTCGATTACTGTGCCCTGGGCCACGCTGCTCACATCTGTGGGGCTCTACATCGTTCTGCCGGTTATTGTGTCACAACTCTGGCGTCGTAATTTACTGAGGCGTGGGCAGGCATTTTTTAACACGGCAATGGATAAAATCGGGCCATGGTCCATCCTCGCCTTGTTGCTTACCCTGGTGTTGCTATTCGCCTTTCAGGGCCAGGCGATTATCAAACAACCGCTTGTTATCGCGCTGTTGGCGGTGCCAATTCTGGTGCAGGTGTTTTTCAATGCGGCGCTGGCCTATGGGCTTAACCGCGCGCTGGGTGAGGCGCATAACATCGCCTGCCCCTCAGCATTGATCGGTGCCTCGAATTTTTTTGAGCTGGCTGTCGCGGCGGCGATCAGCCTGTTCGGCTTTAATTCAGGCGCTGCATTGGCGACAGTTGTTGGCGTGTTGATTGAAGTGCCGGTGATGTTGCTGGCCGTCAGGCTCGTGATGGCAACTCAAAACTGGTATGAGCGCCGCGGCTGAAAGCGAGAATCGGTCTCTTATTAAAGAGGTGGAACGCGTTCAGGGCGAGGGGGCAGCGCAGGGGTCGTTTGCGCTTTTCGGGGCGCTGTAAAAAGCTTCTATTTCCAGCATGAGTTCGGTCCGGCAAATCTCGCCATGCAGATAGAGGCGTTGAGCGGCGGTGCTAAAAGCCGAGGCCAACGCAAGCTCAACCTCATCGCGATAGGCGGGGTGACGTAGGTAAATTTTAAAAGCCCAGCGCCCCGGGGGGGTTACGCCTGCAGCGCGGATCACCGCGCGTAGATTTTCAATTGTCTCAGTAATCTGGGCGGGCAGATCGTTCGCGTGGCGGCTTTCATGCCCAAGAATGCTGGCCGTGCCTGAGATGAACATCAGCGTCGCAGCCCTGGCGTTGTAAACCGAGGCGCGGGAGAAGCTTGGGCTTTGCGGGCCATAAACCGGAGGGTATGCAAAGGCGCTCACCTGGCGCGGGTTTTCAACCGGGCGGGCTGGCGCAGGGGCAGCTAAAAAGTAAATCGCGGAGGTGCCATGAGTCCCGCCAACGCCACTGGCCGCGGGCGGCAAAGCCTCGCGCAGCCTCGCCTCAAAGGCACGCTGGCGGCCAATGTTAAACCAGCGGTATCGTTCGAGCCCGGCCTCTTCGCGCGTTATATCCGAAAGGTAATTCCAGAAGCGTAAGGGGGCGGTGAAGCCGGTCGTCTCCAAAAAATCAAAAATCGCGAGATACGCGGCATGAACAGCCTCTTCCAGATCTCTACCCTGCGCATCCTCCAGGGGGATGACCCCGAAGGCGAAATCATCGCAGCAAGCGCCTGTAACGGGGCCAAGCGTTATACCCCGGCATGGTGACGGGGTTTGCCAAAGCTCCAGCCCGGCACCGCCGAGGGCTGGTTTTAGCGGTGTTGAAATAAAGGGGGTGTGGGGCGGCAAAAAATCTGGCCGCTCTGTGCCATAGCCCACCACGCCTAATAGTCTGGAACCATTGGCGCAGCGCGCGCGGGCGCTGGAAAGATCGAGATAGGAAACATCTAGGGCCGTCTCGCCAAGTTGTTTCTGGCCGTTGGTTGCGTCCGGCATATCCACTTACCCAGGCGGAGATGTTGTCGCTGCGGCTGGTGGGCTTGGCGCGACGCCAACAGGTGGCGTTGCACTTGGCGTGGCAGTTTTGGCGGGTGAGGGCGCAGGCGCAGGCGGTGCCGGAGCGGGACTGGTGGCGGCGGCCGGTGCAGGGTTATCGGCAGCATCAGCAGGGGCCACCAGCAGAGGGTCTGCTATCGCGGCGGGGGCTGGAAACGGGTTTAGGTTTATTTCGGTGGTCGTCGAACCATTGCTCTTCACAACCGGCTTGGTCGGTCCCGGGGGTTGCACGGTGTAATCGGGCACGATTCTGGCCTGCTGCGAATCGGAGATAACCAGAACATGCAGCCCTTCAGGCAGCGCGGTTTTGCTGGTTTGTGTTACGGAAACCAGCTTGTTTCCGGCTTCCTGGACGATATATTCCCAACCCTTGGTGTCAGATATTGCCTGCGCCGCCACGGTGCCGCCCACGCCGCCCACCAAAGTGCCGCCGATCGCGCCCAAGGCGGTAACCACTGGCCCGCCCGCAATCTGCGACCCGGCCACGCCACCCGCCGCGCCGCCAGTGGCCGCACCCACAACGCCGCTGGCGCTGATCATAACCTGCCGCACACCGACAATAATTCCGCGCTGCACATTTGCCTCAACCTGGGCGGCGTTGGAGGCATAGGTGTTGGGGGAATAGCCCTGGTGGCATCCGGTCAGAGAAAACGGGAGCGCGAGAAGGGAAAAAGCCAGGCGGCGCAAGGAAGATCCGTATGTTATGAAAGTCTGCTTTAATATAATCCGCAGACTATACTCTGTCACGCCTGGGCTGGTTAAATGCCTGAGAGAAAGCTCTGGTCTTAATTAATCAATTAACTACTAAGGCTTCAGCCGATATCCGGTCTTGAACATCCAACCGATCAAAGCAAGGCAGATGGCCATGAACACGCCGGTGAAGGCCAGGCTGAGCCCAACTCCAATTTCGCCGGTGCCAAAGAAACTCCACCGGAACCCGCTGACAAGATACACAACCGGGTTAAGCAGGTTAAAGGTTCGCCAAGGCTGTGGCAGCATGTCGATTGAGTAAAACGCGCCACCCAGAAAGGTGAGGGGCGTGAGGATAAGAGACGGGATGATGGCGAGCTGTTCAAAATTCTGCGCCCAGATGCCGATGATGAAGCCGAACAGGCTGAAGGCAATGGCGGTGAGCAGCATGAAGGCGATCATCCAGCCCGGGTGCAGAATATGCAGTGGCGTAAAAAACGTCGCAGTGCCCAGAATAATGAGCGCCAGCAGAACCGATTTAGTCGCCGCCGCGCCGACATAAGCCAGAATAATCTCCATGGCAGAAAGAGGTGCGGCCAGAATTTCATAAATCGTTTTTGTGAATATCGGGAAATAGATGCCGATAGAAGCGTTGCTGACGCTTTGAGTCAGAATGGTCAGCATGATAAGGCCGGGCACGATAAATGCCCCGTAGCCAACCCCGCCGACATGTTGAATGCGCGAGCCGATGGCACCGCCAAACACAATAAAATACAAGACCGTGGTGATGACCGGCGTGGCGATGCTCTGCCAGAAGGTGCGGCGCATACGGGCCATTTCGGCACGGTAGATTGTCCAGATGGCGTGGCGGTTCATGCGGCGTCTCCCACCAGGCCGATAAAGATATCTTCAAGCGAGCTGCGACTTGTATCCAAATCCCGAAAATCGATGCCGAGTTCGCTCATGCGGCGCAGCAAGGCCGGAATGCCGTTATCCTCCGCATTGGCATCGAACGCATAGGTCAGCACCTGGCCCTGCTGGTCCAGCGCCAACTCCCACGGGTCAAGCCCAGCGGGAATGTAGGCAAGCGGATGTTGCAGCATGAGGGTAAGTTTGCGTTTTCCGAGCTTTCGCATCAGTGCCGCGGTTTTTTCCACCAGCAATAGCCGCCCTCCCGTGATCACCCCCACCCGGTCGGACATTTCCTCAGCTTCCTCGATGTAATGGGTTGTGAGGATGATGGTCACCCCTTTATCCCGCAGGCTGCGGACCAGCGCCCACATATCTCGTCGGAGGTTAACGTCCACGCCTGCGGTCGGTTCATCCAGAAACAGGATTTTCGGCTCGTGGCTGAGCGCCTTGGCGATCATCACGCGGCGTTTCATGCCGCCGGAAAGCTCGATCACGCGCCGGTCGCGCTTGTCCCACAGGGAAAGGTCATGCAGAAGGCGCTCAATATAGGCCGGGTCTGGCCGGCGTCCGAACAGGCCGCGGCTGAAACTGACCGTGTTCCAGACCGTGGCAAAAATATCGAGCGAGATTTCCTGAGGCACCAGCCCGATCATCGAACGGGCCGCGCGGTAATCCTGGGTAATGTCATGGCCGCCCACCCGCACACTGCCAGACTCCATGCCCACCGTGCCGCAAATGATGCTGATCAGCGTTGTTTTGCCCGCGCCATTAGGGCCGAGCAGCGCGAAAATCTCCTGCTTTTCGATCTCAAGATCAACACCATCAAGGGCTACCAGCCCGGATTTATAAGTTTTGCGCAGGGCTGAAACGGAAATGATCGAAGACATGCGGGGAACTCACGATTGCTTGTGATAATATGTTTCATGAAGGCTTTGAGACAAGACGGCATGTTCAGGCGTGCCGAACGCGCAGGCGGCTCTTGTTTTTGCCAAAGCGAGTGGGATATGGCGTTTGTAGCAATTGCTACCTAGAGTGCGATGACTTTAGGTTCGCTCCCTACGTGCGCGAGCCTGACGTCTGAATCGCCCTCTACCTCATTGTCTTAAAGGCGGATTCAGATTTTAGAGCGGATCACTCTCGTGATTCGATCTAAAATCATCCGGCTCTAAGGTCTGTTACCCTGCAACTGCTGCGGAGTTGACTGTTTTATGAAAGCCATAAAAAGCTCAACCAAGAAAAAAAATATCCGCCGGGCGCGGGGCAAAGACGAGTCCATCCAGGAGGTTTTGGCAGACCCCCTGGCCGAACGGTTGCAAGCGAAAGAGGCGGATATGCCACCCGCCATGCTGCGCGTCGCGCACTACATCAGCCGTAATAAGGTCGCGGTTTTGACCCATTCCGCCGCGGAATTGGCGGGGTTGATCGGCACGTCAGACGCGACCGTCATCCGCACGGTGCAAGCGCTTGGCTTTCAGGGTCTGGCGGAACTCCGGCAAGCGATTGCCTCAAACATTAATGTCTCTGCGCCTCTGCATAATATGCGCCAGACCCTTGATGAGGTGAACGGCAAGAGCTCCGACGCGGCGGATATGGTGATCGATACGCATAGCGAATCGCTCACCAACATGCAGACGCCCGAGGCACGGGAGCAGATACACAAGGCCATTGCCGTGCTCCGCGGCGCGGCGCGGATTGTGGTCTATGCCGCTGGTCCCTCCCGGCCGTTGGCCGAGTATTTGAGATTGATGATGCTGCGCCATGGCCAGGCAGCCAAAATTATCGGTAGCGGCGGCATTGGCTTGGCGGATGAGCTGCTGGATTTTTCGGAACAAGACAAGCTGCTGATGCTTTCCTACGGCAAGCCTTATAAAGAAGTGTTGCTGGTGGCGGCGGAGGCCGCAATTGCCGGGGTGCCAATGGTGCTTGTTACGGATTCACTAAATTCTAAGCTGGCGCGCACCGCAACCGTAATCATTCAGGCCCGCCGCGGCCGGACATCGCGGGTTGCCCTGCATGGCGCAACCCTGGTTGCTTTGGAGGCGCTGGTGATGGGGTTGGCCGTGACGGAGCATGGCCGCACCATGCAAACCCTCACTCGGCTTGCGGCCCTTCGCGCCGCCTTGGCCTGAAGCGCGCGCTCGCCTGGCGTTCCGCACGGAGGGTGTAGCGTCTTTAATTTGCAATAAAAATATCACGAAGTGGTAAAACTTAGCCGAAATTTTTTTTGGTAGTAGCCGCTACACAAATCAACGGGAAGGTTATTTTACCATGGCTGGTTTTTTGGGAAGCAGGGCAAAGTCTGCCCTGCGTGGTTTTTGTTCTATGCGCAGCCTTTATATTGGCCTCGCCAGCTTCGCGGTTGTGCCTGCCGCTATGGCGCAAAGCGCCAATACGCCGGTTAACCTCGATCTGGGTTCGGTGCTTGCCAGCGGAACAAACAATACGTCGAACTTAGTCAACACCCCTGGCACCGCGCCGTATGAATCGCCCTCGAAAGCGCCGCTGCACTCCACGCAGCCAACCTCGGTGGTGGACAAGCACACGGTTGATAAATTGCTTACGGGCACACAAAGCTGGACAAACATCGCCCGCCTGACCCCCTCGGTCAGCAC
>JAKBCH010000019.1 GCA_021808055.1 Pseudomonadota bacterium
TTCCGCTGCTGCATGTGGATACGACCTGGAAGTTCAAAGCCATGTACGAGCTGCGCGACCGGATGGCGCGCGAGAGCGGCATGGAATTGCTGGTTTATCAAAACCCCGAGGCCAAGGAAAAGAACATCAACCCGTTCGACCACGGCCCGCTGCATACTGATATGTGGAAGACCGAAGGGCTAAAGCAGGCGCTGGACAAATACGGATTCGACGCGGCTTTTGGCGGCGCGCGGCGCGACGAGGAAAAAAGCCGCGCGAAAGAGCGCATCTTCTCCTTCCGTTCCGCCAATCATCGCTGGGACCCGAAAAGCCAGCGCCCGGAGCTGTGGAACCTCTATAACGCCAGAAAGAATAAGGGCGAGAGCATCCGCGTGTTTCCCATCTCCAACTGGACCGAGCTCGATATCTGGCAATACATCCATCTTGAGAACATCCCCATCGTGCCTTTGTATTTCGCGGCGGAGCGGCCGGTGGTCGAGCGTGACGGGCTGCTGATTATGGTCGATGACGAGCGTTTCCGTTTTAACCCCGGCGAGGTGCCGGTGCAAAAATCTGTGCGTTTCCGCACGCTGGGTTGCTATCCGCTGTCAGGTGCGGTGGAGAGCAACGCGCATTCCATCACCGAAGTGATCCAGGAAACCTTGCTCACCACCACTTCCGAGCGCCAGGGCCGGGTGATTGATAAGGATGCAGGCGGCGCCAGCATGGAGAAGAAGAAGCAGGAGGGATATTTCTGATGAGCGAGACCCAGGAAAGCTCCTACAAGGCCGATGCGCTGATTGCGCAGGATATCGACGCCTATCTGCTCAAACACCAGCATAAATCACTGCTGCGCTTCATCACTTGCGGCTCGGTGGATGACGGTAAGTCCACCCTCATCGGTCGGTTGCTTTACGATTCAAAGATGATCTTCGAAGATCAGCTTGCCGCACTGGAAGCCGATTCCAAAAAGGTCGGTACGCAGGGGCAGAATATCGATTTCGCGCTGCTGGTGGATGGCCTCGCCGCCGAGCGCGAGCAGGGTATCACCATCGACGTGGCGTATCGCTTCTTCGCCACTGAGCGCCGCAAATTCATCGTGGCCGACACACCTGGCCATGAGCAATATACGCGCAACATGGTCACCGGTGCCTCCACGGCAGACCTCGCGGTGATTCTCATTGATGCGCGCAAAGGCGTGCTCACACAGACGCGCCGGCATTCCTACCTCGCCCATCTCATCGGCATCCGCCACATCGTGCTGGCGGTGAACAAGATGGATCTGATTGGCTACGACCAGGCGAAATACGATGCCATCGTGGCGGAGTACCGCCAGTTCGCGGCCAGCATTGGCATCGAACATTTCACCCCCATGCCGATCTCCGGCTACGCGGGCGACAATATCACCTCACATTCGCTGAACACGCCGTGGTATGATGGTGTGCCTTTGGTTGAATTTCTGGAAAATGTGGAGCTTGATGTAACCGCCGACCAGGCCAAGCCGTTGCGTCTGCCGGTGCAATGGGTGAACCGCCCAAATCTCGACTTTCGTGGTTTTGCCGGGCAAATTTCCAGCGGCGTGGTGAGGCCGGGCGATGAAATCCGGGTTCTACCCTCGGGCAAAACCTCCAAGGTCACGCGTATCGTCTCGTTGGATGGAGACCTGCACCAAGCCGTGGCCGGGCAGTCCGTCACTTTGTGCTTCGCTGATGAAATCGACTGCTCGCGCGGCGATGTCATCACCCCGGCGGATGCGCCGGTGCAGGTGGCGGACCAGTTCGAAGCCACTATCGTCTGGATGGCTGACGAGGCGATGACCCCTGGCCGCGCATACTGGATCAAGCTCGGCACGCAAACAATCTCGGTCTCCATCCAGGCGCCGAAATATCAGATCAACGTGAACACGCTGGAACATGCGGCGGCGAAAACGCTGGAGCTGAATGCCATCGGTGTTGCCAACATAACCACGGATCGGCCGATCCCGTTCGAGCCGTATGAGAAGAACCACGCGCTTGGCGGGTTCATCATTATCGACAAGATGACGAATGCCACCGTAGGGGCGGGGATGCTCAGCTTCTCGCTGCGCCGCTCGCAGAATGTGCATTGGCAGGCGTTGGATGTTTCGCGTGAGGTTCATGCTGGCCTGAAGAACCAGAAGGCTGCCGTGCTGTGGTTCACGGGGCTTTCCGGTGCGGGCAAATCCACCATCGCCAATCTGGTGGAGAAGAAGCTGGTGCGGATGAACCGCCACACTTTCCTGCTGGATGGCGATAATGTCCGCCATGGGCTGAACAAGGATCTCGGCTTTACCGATGCGGACCGCATCGAGAATATCCGCCGCGTGGGTGAGGTGGCGAAGTTGATGACGGATGCTGGGTTGATCGTCATCACCGCCTTCATCTCGCCGTTCCGGTCTGAGCGCGAGATGGTGCGCAAGATGATGGCGCCGGGCGAGTTCATCGAAATCTTCATTGACACCACCTTGGAAGATGCCGAGCGGCGCGACGTGAAGGGGCTTTATAAAAAAGCCCGCGCGGGCGAGCTGAAGAACTTCACCGGCATAGACAGCCCTTATGAACCGCCGCACGATGCGGAGATTCATATCAACACCTCGAAGCTGACGCCTGAACAGGCGGCGGATTTGATTGTGGAAAGGCTGATTCCATGACCGATCTGGAACTGGCGAAAGTGATCGCCGAAGGTGCTGGCAAGATCCTTCTGGATTTGCGGGCAATCGGATTGTTCTCGGGCAAGGCGTTGGGCAAGGCGGGAGACCGCGTGGCGAATGCTTTCATCATCGAGGCGCTGCGGGAAAACCGTCCGGACGACGCGATCCTCTCCGAAGAAGAGAAAGACAGCGCGGCGCGGCTTTCCGCCGAACGTGTATGGATCGTCGATCCTCTGGACGGGACCCGCGAATATGGCGAAGGTCGCGCTGATTGGGCGGTGCATATCGCCCTTTCCATAGGCGGCAAGCCCGCCATCGGCGCTGTGGCGTTGCCAGGTGTGGGGCAGGTGTTGCTCTCAGCACCTCAGCCTTTGCCGGAGATCGCGCCGCGGCTGCGCGTGCTGGTCAGCCGCACCCGCCCCGCGAAAGAGGCTTTGGCCGTGGCCGAGGCGCTGGGTGCCGAACTGGTGCCTATGGGTTCCGCAGGGGCAAAAGCCATGGCGGTGCTGCGGGGTGAGGCGGATATTTATCTGCACACCGGCGGGCAATATGAATGGGATAATTGCGCCCCCGCCGCCGTGGCCTTGGCCGCTGGCCTGCACGCCACCCGCGCCGATGGTGCGCCGCTCGCCTATAACAACGCCGACCCGTATCTGCCGGATTTGCTGATTTGCCAGAAGGAGCTGGCGCCGAAAATACTGGCGGTGCTGGCTAAAGTCCCGGCCTAAAGTTCTAAAAATTTTGGTAGTTATCTTCTTGGTTAAGGAGGCTTGAGGGATGCCTAACTTTTTGGAGCAACTCGTCGCCGAGTGGTACGAGTTTCAAGGGTTTTTCGTCCGCCGAAATGTAAAAGTCGGAAAACTTGCAAAAGGGGGGTATGAAAGCGAACTTGATATCGTAGCATTTAATCCTGATGAGCGGCGACTTGTGCATATTGAGCCGTCAATGGATGCAGATTCTTGGGAAAAACGCGAATATCGATATGCCAAAAAATTCGATGCTGGGAGGAAATATATTCCAGGGTTGTTTAAGAGGTTTGGTGAGCTGCCAGAAATTGAACAAGTTGCGGTGTTTGTTTTCGGAAATAGAAAATTGCAGCCCAAAATTGGTGGTGGGAGTGTTTTACATATTAGCAGTCTTATGAATGACATAAGGCTGAATGTTGCGTCTAAAAAGGTAGCAATTGAGGTAATACCAGAGCAATTTGTTATACTTAGGTCGCTACAATTCGCATCGAATTATTGGGAGGTCACCCAATAGGCATTTCCTCAGGTACATGTTTGCTAAAGCTTTAGGGGGTAGGTGGCCAAGCTTCCAGCATTGCGAATGCAACGCTGGAAAGCCGCCGGAGGGTTCAAGGATTTTTGAAAAATCCCTCAGTTTTTAAAACCCGAATTTCACCACGCGGTTATTGCTGGCGCGCAATTGTTTATACCGGCTCAGCGCCAGCAGCGGGAAAAAGCGCGGATAGCCGTGATATTTCAAGTAAAACACACGCGGGAAGCCCACGGCGTTATAGGGCGCTTCCTTCCAGCTTCCATCATCCCCTTGCGCGGCTTGCAAATATTCAATCCCGCGCCGTACGGAATCATGGTCCGTCAGCCCAGCGGCCATTAACCCCAGCACCGCCCAGGCGGTCTGGCTCGGCAGGCTTTGCGCGGCATGGCCGTGGAACTCGCCAGCAGGCGCGTCGCCATAGCTTTCATTATCCTCACCCCAGCCGCCATCTTCGCGCTGCTTGGAGATCAGCCAGGAGGTCGCGCGCGTCAGCATAAGGTCGTCATGCCCCACACCAGCGGCGTTTAACGCGCACAGCACAGACCAGGTGCCGTAGATGTAATTCGTGCCCCAGCGGCCAAACCAGGAGCCATCCGGCTTCTGCGTCTCGCGCAGATACTGGATGCCGCGCTCAATCGCGGGCCGGTCCTCCTCATGCCCCAGCTGGGCGAGGAAGGAGATGCAGCGTGCGGTAACATCTTCCGTTGGCGGGTCCAGAAGTGCTCCATGGTCCGCGAAGGGAATATGGTTGAGGTATTGGCGGTCGTTATTGATGTCGAACGCGCCCCAGGCCCCATTGGTGGATTGCATGCCGATCACCCATTCCCGCGCGCGGGAAATGGCTGGCGCATATTTCGCATCGCCCGTGCGGTGCAGCAACATTGCAGCCACGGCGGTGTCGTCTACATCCGGGTAATGCGGGTTGTTGTATTGAAAGGCCCAGCCGCCGGGGCGGGTGCCGGGGGTGTTGTCCGCCCAGTCCCCCACCACATGCAGCTCCTGGCGCGGGATCAGCCAGTCGCAGGCTTGCGCCACTGCCTGGGTTTCACCGGCCTCTGCCAAGGCATGCCCGGCCAAGGCCGTGTCCCATACCGGGGAGAGACAAGGCTGGCAGTAAGCCTCGTCCTCCTTCACCACCAACAGCTTGCGTACGGAATTCCAGGCGATGTCGAAATGCTCTTTATCGCCCAGGTAATCGAACATCATCGTGGCGTTCGCCATGGCGGGGTAGATGGCGCCCAGCCCGTCCTCGCCGTTCAGCCGTTCTATAATCCAGTCCCGAGCTTTCTGCTCCGCCTTGGCGCGCGAGCCTTTCGAGAAAAACGGCTCGACCACGCGCAGCATATCGTCCAGCACTTTAAACACTGGCCCCCAGGCGGATTTATAGGGGCCCCTGATCCAGTCCTTCACCTCGGAAGGTTTGATACGGAACAGCTCATCGATACGGATATTGCGTGGGTTGCGGGCCAGCGGCTTGGCGGCGGCCAGAAACATCAGCGGCACCATCACCGTGCGGGACCAATAAGAGACCTTACGCATGGTGAAGGGAAACCAATCCGGCATCAGCACGGCCTCGATGGGGATCACCGGGCAGGCCGCCCACGGCACAGCGCCGAACAAGGCCATCTGAAACCGCGTGAACACATTGGCGCGCTCCGCCCCGCCCGCGGCCAGAATGGCCTCCCGCGCCCGGACCATATGCGGCGCATCGGGCGAATCGCCCAACGCCTTCAATGCGAAATACGCCTTCACCGAGCAGGAGAGGTCCATCTTGCCGCCATGAAAAAGCGGCCAGCCGCCCTGGCAGGTATCATAATCGCCCTGGATGCGGCGCAGATACACGCCGATCTTCGCCTGGAGCGCATCGTTGATCCGGTCCAGATAATGTTCCAGCAGCACGTATTCGGCCGGAATGGTGGCGTCGGCCTCCAACTCGTAACAATAATGCCCGTCCGTGCGTTGCTCAGCCGTAAGCGAGGCGCGGGCCAGCTCGATCGAATGATCCAGAATCGCGTTCATCTTCCGGGATTTGGCAGTTTTTTTCAGGCTTAGCCAGTGGCTTTGGAGGTATGGCTGAGGCTCAGCCTGCGTTTTGCAGCGCCGCTGCCGCCGCCTCGCCGGAGCGTATGGCACCTTCAATGGTCGCGGGCAGGCCGGTATCGGTCCAGTCCCCCGCCAGCACAACGCCGGGGCGGGGACTGTGCGGGCCAGGCCGCCGGGCAAGTTGCTGCGGCGTACAAGCGAAGGTGGCGCGCTTTTCCCACAGCACCCGGCACGGGGGCGGCTCAGGGTCCAGGCCAAAGCTTTTGGCAAGCTCAGCCCATACGCGCGCGGAGATTTGGTCCTGGCTTAAATGCGCGTAGCGGTTGGCGGCGGAAATGGTGACGGAGATGATCTCCCCACGCGGGAACACCCATTCCGCCATGCCGCCCACAAGGCCGTAAAACCCAGCCTCTCCTGAGCTCATATGCGCTTTGAAGTGCAGGTTGCAGATGGATTCGAACTCTTCCGGCACGGTCAGCTCCGGCATCAGCTCCTTCGCTGCCCAGGGCGGCACCGCCAGCACGGTTGTCTGGCCGGGGCGCAATTCGCTCACGCGCTCCCCCAGCATTATCTCCACGCCGCGCTGGCGCAGCCAGTCCAGCGCCGGCTCCACAAAGGTTTCTGAAAGCCCGATTCGTGCCCAGCGGGGCAAGGCGGCATACCCGCCGCGCTCCACCGTTTCCGCAAGCACCGCCCCCAAGGGCTGGGCAGCGGCTATGTTTGGCATGGTGTTCAGCGCGGCAATGGCCAGCGGCTCCAGCAGCTTTGTATAAAGCGCCCCACCGCCGGCCAAAGCCTCCACCAGCTCTCCTGGCTTGGCCTTGAGCAATTTTACCAGCGCCAGATAGTTCCAGGGTTGTGTTCCCGGCACGCGATGGCTTGGCTTGAAAACCCACCAGGGAAAATGCCCCTCGTTCAGCCGCAGGGTCCAGGCTTCGCCGGTTTTAATATCACGGAACGGGAAAATCGGGCCTGCCGGGCCGATGAGCGAATGCCGGGCGCCGATGCGCTGCAAATAATTAAGGGTCGAGATATTGCCTGAAAGCAATAAATGGTTGCCGTTATCAATCCGGCACTCCAGTTTCTTGTCGAAATATGAGCGCGCGCGCCCACCCGCCTGTGGAGCGGCTTCAAACAGCACGATGCGATGCCCGCTTTCGGCCAGGCGGCAGGCGGCGGAAAGCCCGGCCAGCCCCGCGCCGATGACATGTACGCTCATGCCCTCTTCCTCACCCCGCCAGTAACCGCGCCGCCAGTATCAGCTTTTTCCATTTCGGTAATGTAACGCGTCTCTGTGTATAGTCAAAATTGCGGCGGCGCAGAATATCCAGCAGCGGGCGGTAGCTGGCCTCCATCAGCCGGGCAGGGCGCATGGCTTTGGCATCACAGCGCGCCATGGCGGCGTGGGCGCGGGCGAAATTCTGCTCCGCCATCTCCGCAACCCGGGCGCAAAGCTGCGGCAAAGCGGGGGCGGTGAGGATAAGCGCCGGGTTCTTCGTCACCCCCGCATCTTCCAAAAACTCGGCGGGCAGATATATGCGCCCGCGCTCCGCATCCTCGGCCACATCACGCAATATATTCGTAAGCTGCAACCCGCGCCCCAGCGCATGGGCCACCTCGTCCGCCGCCGGAGAGGAATCGCCAAACACCCGCACGGAAAGCCGCCCCACGGCAGACGCCACGCGGTCGCAGTAAAGATCAAGCTCGGCCAAGGGCGGGGCGATGATCGGCTCACCCGCATCCATCTCCATACCATCAATGATGGCGATGAAATCCTCCCGGCGGACATGGTAGTCACCCACTACGCTCAGCAGCGCCCTGGAAATCGGGCATTCGGCCTCGCCATGTTCATACAAGCCAGCAATACGCTGCCGCCAGGCTTCCAGTTCGTCCTGCTTGGCGCTGAAATCCCTGCCTTCCTCGTCGGCAATGTCGTCCACCACACGGCAGAAAGCATAGATGGCGTACATCGCGTCCCTTCGCTCCGGCGGCAGGATTTTCATGCCGTGATAGAAGGAGGTGCCGGAGGCTTTCACCAGCGCCGTGACGTAAGCAGTATCCTCAGGGCTAATCATAGCGCGTATCTCAACCCTTTCAGCGTGGCGGCCAGCACGTCCAGCTTGGAGAGCTTCACCCGCGTGGCCAGAGGGTCGCGCTGGCGCAGCTTGGTGGTAAGCCGGTTGGCCAGCGCACAGATAATCGCGGTTTCAATCCGCAACCGGCGGGATTTCACGCGCTTCGGTAATTCAGCGGCCTCGCGGTTCAGGGCGACTGTGGCATCCAGCATCTTGTCAAACACGGCGCGCAAGCCAGGCAGGGTTTCGGTGCGGGCGATGTCGTCCGTGGAAAGCCCGGCCTCATGCAGCCAGTCCTGAGGAATATAACACCGGTCCAAGTCGCGCAGATCCTTGGCGCAATCCTGCAAATGGTTCAGCACCTGCAAACTGGCGCACAACGCGTCTGAGGGAGGCCAGGTTTCACGGGATTCACCATGCACATCCAGCACATAGCGGCCCACGGGTGCGGCGGAGTAGCGGCAATAGTGCAGCAGCTCGCCCCAATTTTCGTAGCGCAGCTTGGTCACATCCTGCCGGAAGGCCACCAGCAGCTCGCGTGCATGGGCGGCGGGCACGCCAGATTCGGCCAAAGATTGGCGCAGCCGGGTGGCGCTCACGCTACCGGTCTCCTGCGCGCCGGTCAGCACCGCTTCCATCGCGTCCAGCCGGGCGATTTTTTCTTCCGGTGAAAGGGTCGGGCTGTCCGAGATATCATCCGCGTTGCGGGCAAAATCGTAATAAGCGTGTACCCTGGCGCGCAGCGGTTTGGCGATGAGCAGCGAGGCGACGGGGAAATTCTCATCGCCCTTATCCTTGCCAGACCATGCCTCGACGCTTTTGCCGCTTTTGACGCGGGTCGGGGCGGTGTTGTCGTTGGCGATCATGATGGTTCCCCGGTATAGGCGCGCGCTTTCCATTTTGCCCCGCGCCCCAGCCAGTAATTCACCGCCGAGCCGATGGTGGCGGCCATGTAGAACAGCGCAATGCCGGGCAGGGCGATGGCATAGGCGCGGTGCACCTTATAGCGGTCCAGCGTCGGGAAATAGGTGAGTGCGGCGATGGCCCAGATGGCCAGCCCCAGCGCCGCGCGCCAGCCAAAGCCGGTGCAAAGCGTGGCGAAGGGGAAAACCAGCCAGACCAAAGCCAAGCCAATGATGATGCCAGCGAGGACAAACGCCGAATACCGCAACTGGGTGAAGGCGGTGCGGGCGATCATGTCCCAGATATCTTTCGCCTTCGGGTAAGGCCGGATGGAAGCGGCAAGCCCCGAATGGCCAAGATAAACCGCGCCGGTTTTCTTCACCTTGGCGGCCAGGGTCACATCGTCGATCAACGCGCCCTTCATCGCCTCCAGCCCGCCGATGCGCGCCAGCGCCTCCCGCTTGATCAGCACCGTGCCGCCCGCCGCCGCCGCCACGCGTGAACGCGGGTCGTTCACGCGGGCGAACGGGTAGAGCATCTGGAAGAAATAGATGAAGGCGGGGATGAGAAATTTCTCCGGCAGGGAGGCGCAGTTCAGCCGCACCATTTCGGAGACCATCTCCAGCCGGTCTTTGTTCATCTTCGCCACCAGCGTGGCGAGGTGGCGCGGGTCGTGGGTGATATCCGCATCCGCGAATAAAATCACCGGCGCGGTGCTGGCCGCCACACCCTGAGAAAGCGCCCAGAGCTTGCCGGACCAGCCGGGCGGTTTCTCCTGCCCGGTGAGAATGGTCAGGCGTTCATGCACACCCGCCGCCGCCGCTGTGCCGTCGATGGAATTGTCATCCACCAAAATCACGCGGAATGTGCCGGGGTAGTCCTGGCTCACCAGCGAGGCAATGACCGGGCCGATCGTCTCCACCTCATCCCGCGCGGGAATGATGATATCCACATCCGGTGCTTCCAGCGGCGTGGCGGGGGCGAGTTCCGGGCCAGACTCCCAAAAGCGGCCGTGGAAAAAAGCAAGGTAAAGCCAAATGGCGAAGCAGAGCAGCAGGATCATGCGAGCATCCCTTCCTTGCGGAACCATATAAGCGCATCCTCCACCGCCCGCGCGGCGGGGCGGGGCGCATAACCCAGCTCGGTGATCGCCTTTTGCGGCGAGAAGAACATTTTTTTCTGCGCCATGTGCAGAATATCCGGGGTCATCAGCGGGGTTTTGCCGGTGCGCTCGGCAATGCGCTCCATCACCCAGGCCAGCGGCATCAACGGGGCCACCGGCAGCCGGATGGAGGGCGGTTTGCGCCCGCTTTGCGCCGCCACCAGGGCCAATAGCTCCCGCAGCATCAAATCCTCACCGCCGAGAATATAGCTCTCCCCCTGGCGGCCTTTTTCCAGCGCCAGAATATGCCCCGCGGCCACATCGTCCACATGCGCCACGTTAAGCCCGGTATCCACATAAGCCGGCATTTTGCCCCGCGCGGCATCCAGCACCATCTGGCCGGTGGGGGTGGGTTTTATGTCTCCGGGGCCGACAGGGGTGGAGGGATTCACGATCACGATGTTCTCAGTCTGCGCCAGTTCGCGCACCGCCTGCTCGGCATCGTATTTGCTGCGCTTATAGGCACCCACATGATGCTCCGGCTTGATCGGGGTGGTCTCATTGGCGGGGGAGCCATCCTCGGTCAGGCCCAAAGCGGCAACGGAGCTGGTATAGACAGAGCGCTCCACCCCGGAATTGGCGGCCTCGCGCAGCAGTGCCAAAGTGCCGTCGATATTTACCTTCCGCATGTCCGCCTCGTTGGGCACCCAAAGCCGGTAATCGGCCGCCACATGCAAAAGGTAACGGCAGCCTTGCAGTGCGGCCGGAAAGCTCGCGGGGTCGGCAAGGTCCAGATAAATTGTTTCCGCATCCAGCCCGGTGAGGTTGCCTTTGCTGGAACCCCGCCGCGCGGTAACGCGCAGCTTATAGCCAGCCAGCCTTGCCGCGCGGGCCACTGCCGCGCCCACAAACCCGGTGGCACCCGTTACCAGCACCAGATCGCCTTGCGCCACTTCCATTTCCCCGTGTTTCGTCACTGTGTTTTGCCGCCATCTCGCCCTGGCGATATACCTGCCGCGACACAAGCTGTAGAACCCATCGCAGCTTCTGACGCAACTCTGAGGATGCAGATGTACGATCTTCCCCTTGTCCCTACCAAGGCCATGACGAGCGAAGCGGATGTTGCCACCGCTGACCGCAATGCCAGGGTCTGGGAATTTCCCGAGCCAGGGTCAGCCAGGCCAGGCTCGGAGGTGCATTACCGCATGTTCACCGCCTTATTGGGCGCGACTTATAATCCGTATAAACCCGCCGTGCTGGATTGGCCGGTGTTGGAGCCTGAGGCGCTGCGCCGCATTACCTCACTGCCGATCTGGGATATCGCGGTGCAGACAGAAAACAAAGCTGCCGCGCGAATTGCTTTTTACGCCCAGACCGTTTCCAGCCCGGCGCTGCGCGCGGCGTTGCTGCACATGGCGGGTGAGGAGGCACGGCACCGGGATGTGCTCTCGCGGCTGGTGGAGGCGTATGACATTTCGATGAAACCTGAGCCCTATTATACCTTGCCCAATGATGCCGAATGGGGCTGGCTGGTGACCGGCTTTTCTGAATGTATCGATAGTTTCTTCGCCTACGGGCTATTCGAAATGGCCAAACGCTCCGGTTATTTCCCCGAGACGCTGGTGGAAACCTTCGAGCCGGTGGTGCAGGAAGAAGGGCGGCATATCCTGTTTTTCACCAACTGGTTAGCTTGGCATCGCGCCAAGCTTTCCTGGTGGAAACGCCCATGGTTCGAGCTGAAAATCTGGGCCGTATGGGGCTTTCTCATCTGGGAGCGGATCGGCCTGGCCAAGAGCGTGGACGGGCTGGAAGGCGCTGATGCCAATTTCACCATCAACGGTTCCTCGGCCATCAGCGAAGAGATGGACCTGAAGCAGCTTTTGGCAATCTGCCTGGAAGAAGATAAGAGGCGGATGGCAGGCTATGATTCGCGCCTCAAGCGCCCCACGACCGTGCCGTTTTTGGGGCGCATTGGCTTGTTCGCCCTGCGCCTAAAAACCCGCATCCCAGGATTTTGAGTATTTCCTTGTCAGGTAAAAGCAAACTTGTTCCCGCCGCGCTTACATTGGTGGGGTTGGCGGCCATCACCGGTCTGGTCATTTATTTTGGGGCAGCGGGTGTGCTGCGCGCGCTTACCTCGGTCAGCGCCACGGGGCTGGCGGCCTATATCGTGGCCCAGCTTGTGTTGTTGCTGGGGCTTGGCGGGTGCTGGCGCATATTGCTGCGTTCCCGCCAAAAAGGCTCGTTCTGGCTCTGTGTCTGGGGCCGGGCGGTGCGGGACGCCACGGGCGAGTTCCTGCCATTTTCGCAAGTTGGCGGCTATGTGCTGGGGGCCAGGGTGATCAGGCTCGGCGGCGTCGCCACGGCGGATGCCGTTGCTTCAACGCTGGGTGATGTGACCACCGAATTTCTGGCGCAGCTGGTCTTTGTTGGCATCGGGCTGGTGCTGTTGGCGCATAAAGTGCCGCATTCTGATTTGTTGGTGCCAGTAAGCATTGGCCTGGCGGTGGCGGTGGCGCTGGGGGTGGGGCTGATTGTGGCGCAGCGCGGTTCCGGCACCAAGCTATTCAGCGCCCTGGCGTTGCGGATTGCGGGCACCACGGGGCAGGGCGCGACGGAGCATTTCGACCGTCTGCAATCCACACTGGATAATATGTACACCCAGCATCACCGGCTGGCGGGGGCGGCTGCTCTGCATCTGCTGTGCTGGATTGGCACCGGCACGGCGTCTTTCATCGGCTTTCGCGCGCTGGGCGTGAATCTCACCTGGCCGGATGCCGTGTGCATCGAGGCGATGCTCCATGCCATTATGGCGCTGGCTTTTTTTGTCCCCGGCCGCGTCGGCATTCAGGAAGCAACCTACGCCCTGCTGGGCGGGCTGTTCGGCATCCCGCCGGATATCGCCTTGTCGCTTTCTTTGTTGCGCCGCGCGCGGGATTTTATCATCGCCGTGCCGGTGCTCATCGTTTGGCAGGGGCTGGAAGCACGGCAGATTAAATTGAACATGAACGCTGGGTGAACTTCCCGCAACGGCGCTTGCGGGGGCGCGGTTGCCGCCCATCTCAGAATCAGAATAATTTTCTGGAGGCAGAAGCATGTCAATTCTCGGGTGGATCGTACTCGGCCTTCTTGCAGGTTGGATCGCCAGCCATATCGTCGATAACGGTGGTCGTGGCCCGTTGATCGACATCATTCTCGGCATTGTTGGCGCGTTGGTTGGTGGCTGGATATTCACCGCATTGGGTGCAGTCCCGGTCACCGGCTTTAATCTGTGGTCGCTGTTTGTCTCGGTTGTCGGCGCGGTGGTTGTGCTCGTTATCTACCACGCCATTGCCGGGCGGCGGGTTTTGTAACCGCTTCTTATCAGTAGCGCGTAAGGAGGCTTAACGGCCCTTTTTTATTGCGCATTTTCCCCTCCGCCTTGCCGCTTGCGCGGGGGCAGGATAACGCTTTGTCATGCAAGCCAAACTCTGGACCACACGGCTCGTGTTTTTCATGGCGGGCATCGGCATTACGGTCTGGGCGATCGTTATTCCATACGTCAAAATCCGGTTTCATCTGCCTGACGGCACTCTCGGCCTGGTGCTGCTGGCCGGAGGCACGGGCGGCGTTTCGGTGATGCCGCTGGCAGGCATGGCGGTGGCGCGCTGGGGCAGCCGCAATTGCATTATCGGCACGGCATTGCTGATGTGTCTGTTGCTGCCGCTGCTTGGCACCGCGCCCTCGCCGCTGGTGTTTACGGCCCTTCTGTTCATCTACGGGGCCAATTTCGGCACGCTGGATGTCGCCATCAACGCCCAAGGCGCGGTGGTGGAGGCCATGTCCGGCCGGCTGCATATGTCAGGCTTCCACGCCTGTTACAGCCTGGGCACTTTGGCCAGCGCGCTGGCGGCCAGCCTGGTGCTGAAGCTGGGCGGCACGGTGCCGATGCTGTGCGTGTTCAGCGCCGCGGCTGTGCTGGCCGGGCTTAGCCAAAGCTTCCGCCTGGTGCCCAAAAGCGGCGATGCCCCGCCCTCGGGCAAACATTTCGCCTTGCCAAACCGCCGGGCGCTGGTTTTGGGCCTGTGTTGCTACGCGGCCTTCATGACCGAAGGTGCCTGCACGGATTGGAGCGCCATTTTCCTGCGGTTCTCACGCGGTATGGCGATTGATGCTGCAACCCTCGGCTATGCCGCCTTCGCGGTGATGACGGCGCTGGCCCGGCTCACCGGAGACCGGCTTTCCATGCGGCTGGGGCAACCGGCGGTGCTGCGCTTAGGCGTGGTGCTGGGGGTGGTGGGGTTTGCCCTGGCGCTGCTGCTTAATTCCGGGTTGGCCGGGATTATCGGTTTTGGGCTGGTGGGGTTTGGCACCGGCAATATGGCCCCGTTGCTGTTCAGCGCGGCCTCGCGGGTGCCGGGTATGGCGGCCAATCATTCCATGCCCGCCGTGGTGGCCATCGGCTATGCCGGGTTTCTCACCGGCCCGGTGATGATCGGCCTGGTTTCCAGCCATTTTGGCCTGGGTGCTGCTTTCGGCGTGGATGCTGTGCTGCTGGGTCTGGCGTTTTTTGGTGCCCGTGCGGTGGCTTAATCGTAGAAGATTTTGCTGAGGGTTTCGAGCAGCTCCTCCCGCGTGAAGGCCTTTGCCACTGGCGGGTGGATGGTAACGCGCACAGGGCCGGGGCGTTTATTAAAAGCGCGCGGCCCCCAGCGCAGGCCGGAATCTGTTGAAGCAGGCAGCACCGGGGCTTCAACGCCCTGCGCCAGTGCGGCAATGCCGTGCCGCAATTCCTTTCGTACGCCATGCGGCACGCGCGTGCCTTCGGGGAAAATCACTACTTGCCGGCCATCCGCCACGGCTTGCCCCGCGCGCTCCACCATGGCCAGCAATGCCTTGCGTCCGCCGCCCCGGTCCACGGGGATCATCCCGCTCGGTTCCAGCAACGGACCGAAGACCGGAATGCGCCGAAGCTCGCGCTTGAACACGAAAGCCGGGCGGGGCAGCAGCGTAAGCCAGACCAGAATGTCCAGTGCTGATTGGTGTTGGGCGGCGATGACGCAGCCGCCTTCGGGCAGCAGCTCCAGCCCTTCGGCCTCGATGGTGATGCCGCAAAACACGCGCAGCGCCCAAAGGCTGATCCGCGCCCAGCGTTGTGCGCCGCGCACAATGCCATCCCGCGCGAAGCGGCCGATGATTGCGCACCACAGGCTGAGCACGGCACCGCTGCCCCAGAGCACGGCGTTGAAGGCGAAAGAGCGGAGTGGCTGCATTTTATCAATAATTTCCCGAGGCGCTGTCGCTGAACAGGCTGCCCAGCCCGGCGCGTACAACCAGATATTTGCTGTATTCAGAAGCAAGCAGGCGCAAAGTTGGCCAGGTGAGGCCATCGCGCATTGCAGGCGGGCGTACCGGGTCCGGGATCAGCCTTATGCCGGGCAATGCATGGCCAATTTCCAGCAAAGCGCGCGGCATATGATAATCCGCCGTTACGATAATGAGCGAGTGCATGTGATGCGCGTTTGCCCAGGCGGCGGTTTCCAGCCCGTTATCGTGCGTGGTGGTGGCCATATGGCCTACGGTAATGGCGCTGGCGTAGCGGGTGGCGGCAATGCGGTCATCCTGCGTGAAATCACCCAGATAAGTGCCTTTGCCAGCGCCGGAGATCAGCATCAGCGGTGCCTCATGCGCGGCCAACAATGCCAGCGCCTCGCTGATCCGGTCGTCCCCGCCGGTAAGTGCCACAATCCCATCAGCCGGTGGCAGCGGGTTGGGCGGCGCGGAGGTGAATACGGCGCCCAGATAGACCAGAAACCCCAGGCTCCAGAGGCCACCCAGCAGCAATACCAGCCGGACGAACAGCCGTGGGAGCAAGGCGCGGCGGCGGCGGCGCGAGCGGGCCATCAAGGCAGATGCCTCAACCAGCCGCGCACGGTGATCTGTGCTGTAACCCAGCCGATGAGTGCCGCCATGCCTGGCAGCAGCGGCACCATAACCAGCAAAGCGGGCGGCAGGTTGAAAAACCCGCCCAGCTTGGCCGGCCCGGTGAAGGGGGCCGCCAGCCAGGCCAGCCAGGCCAGCATGGGCAAAGCCAGCAGCGTGCCGCCCAGCGAGCCGCCCAGCGCCAACCAGATGGCCCGCGTGGCAAACCGCCCGGCAATGTCAGAATCCATGGCACCCAGCCCATGCACGGTCTCGATGGTTTCGCGCAACTGGGCAAGGCCTGAGCGTGTGACCACCGCCACCACCGCCGCCGCCACCAGCGCCACCACCAACAACACCGCCAGGGCGCAGGCTTGCAGGCTGGTGGTCAGGGCGGCCACGCGCTGCGCCCATATGGCGCCGGTTTTCACCAACGTGCCGGGGCTTAACTGCTGAAGCTGTGTATCAAGCCCATCCGCGTTGCCCGCACCCTCCCATTGCGCGGTAATCACGGCGGGCAAAGAAAGCCCAAGTTCCGCAGCGTCACTCCCCAGCCATGGGGCAATCAGCCGGTTCATCTCGGCCTCGCTCATCACCGCCTCGCCCTGCACGTCTGGGTTCACGGCGAGCGCACGCTGCACGGCGGCAAGGCGCGTGCCGTCATTGGCAACATCCGGATCATTGGGCTGCGGCACCTGGATGGTGAGTGCCGCTTGCGTATCCCCCTGCCAGCTTGCGGCCAGGGTGGCGCAGGCCAGCGCGCCGCCAACGGCCAGGGCTGCCAGAAAACTCATGGCTCCCACCAGCACCGGCAGCAGCCGGTCTGAAAGTGCCGCGCGCAAACCCAGCAGATCGCCCCTGCGCCTAACCATTATGCACCAGCCTGCCATGTTCAAGGCTAAGCCGCGGGAAGGGGTAGCGTTCCACCAGCCCGCTGTTATGCGTCGCCACAATCACCGTGGTGCCGAGCTTGTTCAGCGCCGTAATCAGCAGCATCAACCGTTCGGCCTGCTCTTCGTCCAGGTTCCCTGTTGGTTCATCGGCCACCAGCAGCTTGGGCCGTGCCACCACGGCGCGGGCAATGGCAATGCGTTGCTGCTCGCCGCCTGAAAGTTCGTCTGGCCGCGCGTGCAGCCGGTGGGCAAGCCCCACCCAGCGCAGAATTTCCCCCACATCCGCCTGCACCTGCGCCTCGCTGCGGCGGGCCAGGCGCATCGGCAGGGCGACGTTGTCATATGCATCCAATTGCGGCAGCAGCCGGAAATCCTGGTACACCACACCAATGCGCCGTCGCAGCAAGGCGGCCTCGCGCCGGTTGATGCGCGCCGCGCGCGAGCCAAGAATTTCAATGCGCCCGCGCGCCGGATGCTCAGCAAGGTAAATGAGTTTGAGCAAGCTGGTTTTGCCAGCACCCGATGGGCCAGTCAGCCAACGAAAGCCACCATCCTCGATCTCGAAGCTGATGCCGCGCAGCGCCTCGGCCTCGGGCGCGCGGTCGGCGTGCCGGTAGCGCAGCCAGACATCTTCGAATCGGACCATCAGGCTTGATCCCCCATGCGCTTCTAGTGCCGTGATAAGCCGTATCGCGGCAAGACTTGGGGGGCATTTATTTGCGGTAAATGTCGTCGAGTGCCGTTCATGTTATTGCGGCAGCTTGGTAAAGATGCCATTCGTTAAGGCGCAATGCGGATTGTTTGCCCTGATTGCCTAACCCAATACGACGTTCCCGATAAGCTGATCGGCAGCGGTCGTCGCCGCTTGCGGTGCGGGCAATGTGGCCATGGCTGGCCGTTTGAACCTGAAAGCGTGCTGCCTGCCGCTGTGACTGATGAAGCGCTCAACCGCCATTTCGGTCAGCCGAGCGACGATGAGGCAAAAGTGGAAGTTCAGGCAGCGTTGCGAGACGAAGCGCTTGGCCGCCCTAACCAGGAGGCACTCGCTCTGCCACCGGAACCCGTTGCCACAACCGAGGCTGACCGGTTTGCTGACATCGTGCGCGCCGCGCGCAACAATGAAATAGAGCTGGAGCCTGAACACCCTCCTCGCGGCCGTGGCCAAAACAGTGCCTTGCGCGTGGTTTTGTTGTTTCTGCTGATCCTGGCGGTGGTCTTTCTGGAACGCCACGCGTTAATGCGCGTCTTGCATCTTTCCTAAAGGCTTTAGAGTGCAATGACTTTAGGTTCACTCACTATGTGCGCGAACCTAAAGTCTGAATCGCCCTCTATCTCATTGTTTTAGAGGCGGATTCAGATTTAAAGCGGATCACTCCCGTGATTCGATCTAAAATCATCCAACTCTAGAGCGGTTTCCGTTCACGCCGGTTCACGTAAACCGCTCTAACTCTCTGTTTAAGCGAGCAACATCCGACCAAACGTGTCTGTTTGGTCGGATGTTGCTCTAGCGTTTCCAGGGTTTGGTGACCTGCCGGGCACGGCCCAGCGCCAGCGCGCCATCTGGCACATCCTGGTTGATCACTGAACCCGCGGCGATCAGCGCGCCATCTCCCACTGAAACCGGCGCCACCAATGCGGTATTGGACCCAATGAAGGCGTTCGCGCCGATTTTGGTCCGGTGCTTGGCCTTGCCATCGTAATTGCAGGTGATGGTGCCAGCGCCGATATTTGTGCCGGGGCCAATTTCGGAATCACCCAGATAGGTCAGGTGATTGGCCTTGACCCCCTTGCCAAGCTTGGCCGCCTTCACTTCCACGAAATTGCCGATATGCACGTTCTCGCCAATGTCAGCGCCGGGGCGCAGCCGCGCATAAGGGCCGATGATGGCACCTGAGCGCACCACGCAGCCTTCCAAATGCGAAAACGCCTTGATCTCGACATTGCCGTCGATTTTTACCCCAGGCCCGAACACCACATGCGGGCCGATGACCGTATCCGGTCCGATCTTGGTGTCGGCGGCGAAAAATACTGTTTCGGGTGCTTGCAAGCTCACACCATCGGCCATGAAACGCATACGGGCACGGGCCTGGAAGGCGGCTTCTGCTTCGGCGAGCTCTGCGCGGGAATTCACGCCGAGGCATTCATCGTAAGGCGCATTCAGCGCCGCGACATTTATGCCCTCCGCGCGGGCAATGGCCACAATATCGGTGAGGTAGAACTCGCCCTTGGCGTTGTTGTTGGTCACCTGGGCCAGCCAGCCCCGCATATCTGTGCCCAGTGCGGCCATGCCGCCCGCGTTGCAAAACCCTATGGCGCGCTCTTCCTCGCTTGCATCGGCATACTCCACAATGCGGGCCAGGTAGTCACCCTGCATCACCAGCCGGCCATATTTGCCGGCATCCGGCGGGGTCATGCCCAGCAGCACCAGCCCGGCATCGCCCTTGGCCAGCCGCGCCAGCAGGCCGCGCATGGTTTCCACCGAAACCAGCGGGTTGTCCGCATAGAAAACAGCCACCGGGCCTTCACCAAAAAATGTCTCAGCCTGGCGTGTGGCATGAGCGGTGCCCAGCCGTTCCGCCTGCACCGCCACCGCGTGCGGGGCGGCCAGGCTTTCCAACAACGCCATTTCCGGCCCCACCACCACGGCAACGCGGTCGAACACCTGCTCCGCCGCGCGGATGACGTGAACAAGCATCTCCCGCCCGGCGATTTTATGCGCGGCTTTCGGCAGAGCGGATTTCATCCGCGTGCCCAGCCCGGCGGCGATGATGACGGCGGTGCTCTGCATGTTTACTTGGCGGCGAAAAAAGGCGTGCTTTTGGCGATCACGTTTTCCTGCGAGATGAAGCCATCCAGCTTCGAAACCTTCTCCTGAAACACCGCCCAGCCGGGTTCCTGCATCATCGCGTTGCGCCGCGCTTCGCGGTCTGCCTGGCTCTCATAGCGCCAGATATGGATCACCTGGTGCAGCGCGCCCTCGAAGGTGGTGTAAAACCCCAGGCAGTCACCCAGATATTTCTGCTGCAACGGCCAGGCGTGCTCTTCGTACAGCTTCAGCCAGGCGTTCATTTTGCCGGGTTGGAATTTATAGGTGCGGATATCCACGATCATGCTGATTTTTCCTCAGGCTTGTTTAATGTCGATCAGGCTTTTACGAATCTTGCGGCTGCGGTTGATCCGGTCTTCGATATAATCCGTGTCGCCCCAGCGCACCGCGCGCGCCATCGCCTGCGCATCCTCCGAGAATCGGGAGAACATCTCCAGCAGCGCGTCCTTGTTGTTGATGAACACATCGCGCCACATCACCGGGTCTGATGCCGCGATGCGGGTGAAATCCCGAAACCCCGTGGCGGCGAATTGCAGAACCTCGTCGCGGGTTTCGTCTGCCAGGTCGTCCGCCGTGCCGCAGATGGTGAAGGCGATGAGATGCGGCAGATGGCTCACAATGGCGAGTACGCGGTCGTGGTGTGCTGCATCCATCCGCGCTGTGCGCGCACCCAGAATTTGCCACAGCGTTTCGATTTTTGCTGTTGCATCCTCGTTGCCCTCGGTTGGAACCAGCAAGCACCAGCGGCCTTCGAACAGATTTGGCACCCCGGCATCGGGGCCGGAAAATTCCGTGCCCGCCATCGGGTGCGCGGGTACGAAATGCACGCCCTCCGGGACGAAGGGCGACACATCGCGGATGACAGATTGCTTGGTGGAACCAACATCCGAGAGAATACAACCCGCCGCCAGATGCGGGGCAATGGCTTCCGCGATGGCGGCGAAACTGCCCACAGGCGTGCAGAGAATCACACCATCAGCACCCTCCACCGCCTTGGCGGCATCGGCGATATATTCGTCACCAAGCCCCAACGCCTCGGCGCGCTTTAAATGCGCCGGATCGGCATCAGAGATCACCAGATGCGCCACCGTGCCGGGATGCAGCCTCAGCCCCCCCGCGATGGAAGCGCCGATATGGCCGATGCCGATGAGCACCAACCGTTTGAACAATGGCTCAACCATGAGAAAATTCAGTCAGATGTTCCGCAACGAGGCTGCATTCAGCCACCGTGCCGATGGTGATGCGCAGGCAATGCGGCAGACCGTAGGATTTTACTTGCCGTACGATAATGCCCTGCTTGCGCAAATGCATGTCCGCGGCACTTGCGCGTTCCACAGTGGAAAAATCCACCAGAATGAAATTCGCGTCCGAGGGGATCACCGTCAGCCCCGCCTGGGTCAGCCGCTCAGTCAGGCGTCGGCGCTCGGCGCTGTTATGCGCGCGGCTCATCTCCAGCCAACCGGGTTCTTCCAATGCTGCAATGCCCGCGGCCAAGGCAAAATTATTCACCGGGAAGGGCGGGCGCACGCGGTTGAGCACATCTACCACAGCCGGTGGCGCATAACCCCAGCCAAGCCGGGTGCCGCCCATGCCGAAAATTTTTGAGAAGGTGCGGGTCATCACCGTGTTGTCCCCGGCATCCACCAGCTTCACCCCGGCGTCGTAATCCGCGCGCTCCACATATTCAGAATACGCCGCATCCAGCACCAGCAGCACATGCTCCGGCAGGGCGTTGCGCAGCCGTTCCATCTCGCTTTGGCCGAGTGCCGTGCCGGTGGGGTTGTTGGGGTTGGCGATGAACACCATGCGCGTGAGCGGGCTTACCAGTGCCAGAATCGCATCCACATCCGTGGTAAGGTCTTTCTCTGGTGCCTTCAGAACGGTGCAGCCTGCGAGCTTGCCGGAAATCTCATAAATCGAGAAGCCGTGCTCGCTCATGATGAGTTCCGTACCCGGCCCGCCATAGGATTGAATGAGCAAGGTGAGAATTTCATCGGAGCCGTTGCCGCAAACGATCCGTTCCGGGTCCAGACCAAACTTCTCGCCCAGCGCCTGGCGCAGCTTCAACGCCCCTCCATCCGGGTAACGATGCATGTTGGTGGCGGCCTCGGCAACGGCGCGCAGCGCGCCCGGTGGCGGCCCGAACGCGCCCTCATTGGAGGAGAGCTTGATGGGTTTCTCAAACCCCGCCAGCTTAGACTCACCGCCGACATAAGCGGCCACGGAGAAAATTTCCGCGCGGGAAACGGGTTTGTTCACCTCAGTTCGTTTCGCTGATGGGGGTGGCATAGCCTCCGGCCACCTGCGGCGGCACGTCCAGCCCGGCAATGGCGGCAAGGCGCGGGTCGGCGTCGTCCACCAGCCCTTCCACCTCCACCAGCGCCAGCAGCCGCGAATCGCCGGGCAGGCGCTTCACCCAAAGCGAACCAGGCGTAAAGCCCGCGGCGGCCACTTGTTCGATCATCCTGGTGCGAGACGAGTCGGTGTTGAAGCTCAGCAGAATCAACCCGCGGTCGTTGCCGCTGGCATCCGGCGGCACAGAAGCAACCACATAAGCTTCACCGGTGGGCAACCCTTCCGCCCGGCGGGTCCAAAATGGTATTCTGGCAATAATGTACAGCCGCAACTGGCCGTTGGCGGCCAGCATCGGCCACCAGCCGCCATGGGCGTCATCGCCTTCGGCCAGCGGCGGCAGCACGGCAAGCTGGGCGCCGCCCTCACGCGTCAAATCCGCCAGGGTTTGCGCCGGGTTATGGTGGCGGCGCACCGGGGTGAGCGGGCCAAAATGTTCACGGGCGAGGGCCAGCCGGGTCTCGGCGTTCTCGCCGTCGCACACCGCCATGGTCTGTCCGCCTTCGATAATCAGCGCGGCACCGAACATCTCCCGCCAGATGCGGATGATGGCCTGGGCGGGCCAGGAGCCTTGGTGGCGGGCCAGCAGGCGGCGCAGAATGATGGCTTCCCGCCCCGGGCGGATCTTGGTGCCGGTCTTACCACCTTCCGACGCCACGCTTTCCACCACTCTGGCGCGCTTCATCAGCAGGTCATGAATCTGGTCGTCGATGCCGTCGAGTTCGGCGCGCAATTCGGCAAGGCGCGCGGCAGGGGGGGCAAGGTCATTCATCGCGGCGTTTGATACCGCAACATGCGCCTCCGCGCCAAGCCGTATGAAAGGGTTGTTCTTCCATTTCGGGATAGGGATTGCACCACGGGGTTCGCCAGCGCATATGCGGAAATCATCATGGACCAGCCTTCGGCCAGCACGGATTTTCCGCATCAAAGCGTCACCTTCCCAGAAGGTGTGAGGCTGGATTGCGGCCGCGTGCTGCCCAGCGTCACGGTGGCCTACCGCACTTACGGCACGCTGAACCCCCAAAAAACCAACGCCATTTTAATTTGCCACGCCCTCACCGGGGACCAATACGTGGCGGAACCAAACCCCGAAACCGGCAAGCCTGGCTGGTGGGAGATCATGGTCGGGCCGGGCAAGCCGGTGGATACGGAAAAATATTTCGTGCTCTGCGCCAATGTGCTGGGCGGATGCATGGGCACCACAGGTCCGCGCTCGCCGCATGGCGAACGGCCGGGCGCGCTGTGGGGCACTGATTTTCCGGTCATTACCATCAATGACATGGTGCGGGTGCAAAGGCGCCTGGTGGAGCATTTTGGCATCGGCAAGCTGTTTGCGGTCATCGGCGGTTCCATGGGCGGCATGCAGGTGCTCGCCTGGGCGGCGCAGTACCCGCAGATGGTTTTCGCCGCCGTGCCTATTGCCGCCGCCGCTTATCATTCGGCGCAAAACATTGCCTTCCACGAAATCGGCCGGCAGGCGATTTTCGCTGACCCAGATTTTCGCAACGGCAATTACTGGGAAGAGGGCGTGCGCCCGGAACGTGGCCTCGCCGTGGCGCGGATGACAGCGCACATCACCTACGTTTCTGAAGAGGCGCTTACCCGTAAATTCGGGCGCAAGCTGCAAAACAACGAAGGCTTTCCAGCCCTGGGCGAACAATTCGCGGTGGAGAGCTACCTGCAATACCAAGGCTCCTCCTTCGTGCAGCGGTTCGATGCAAATTCCTATCTCACCATCACGAGGGCGACGGATCTGTTCGACATGGCAGCCGAGCATGGCGGCGCGTTAGCAAGCGCCTTCCGGGGGACAAAGACGCGCTTTCTGCTGGTGAGCTTTTCCTCAGACTGGCTGTTCCCCACCGCGCAGTCCCGCGCCATCGCCCGCGCGCTCAACCATGTGGCGGCGAATGTGTCGTTCGTGGAAGTTACCTCGGATAAAGGCCACGACGCCTTTCTGCTGGATGAGCCGGAATTTCACACCACCTTGCACGGCTTTCTGGCCGGCTGCGCCGCGCATGCGGGGCTGGCATGAGCGGCGGCCTCGATACCTACCTGGCAGCGCGGTTTTCGTTTCAAGGGCGGGCTTCGCGCAAGGAGTTTTGGGTGCATGGTTATGTTGCATTCGCGCTCATGATGCTGGTGGTAGCGGCAGCGTTCGGCCTGCTTAACCTGGGTAAGCGGATGATCCTCAGCGATGCGCCGCTGCATTTGCAGATGCCATTTCAGGCCAGCCTTGAGGCCGCGTTGCTCTGCCTTTTGGGGGTCTGCGCCACGCTGTTCATCTGGTTCTCCGCGGCGCTGACATTTCGCCGCATGCACGATCTTGATCGTTCTGGATTTCAAGACGTTTTAGGCCTTTTTCGTTACCGGCTTATGTTCAGCCCGGGCACGCAAGGGCCAAATCGCTTTGGCCCAGACCCGCTGTACAAAGATGGGTCTGTTCCATGAACGTGGTGCAGAGCCGGAAGATTCGCGTTGATCTGGAGCTGATCGCTGACTTCGTGCAGCCCGGTGCGCGCGTGTTGGATGTAGGCTGCGCCGAGGGGCAGCTTATCGAGCATCTCACCAAAGCAAAAAACTGCGATGCGCGCGGCATCGAAATCGACATGGAGGAGGTGCAGCGCGCCATCGCCCATGGCCTGCCGGTGATGCAGGGCGACGCGGATACCGAGCTTGTGACGTATCCTGATGCGGCGTTCGATTACGTGATTCTCTCCCGCACGCTGCAGGCGGTGGAAAAGCCGCGTGAAGTGCTACGGCAGATGCTGCGCATTTCCACCCATGCCATCGTTTCATTCCCGAATTTCGGGCATTGGAGCCTGCGGCTGCAACTGCTCACCCGCGGGCGCATGCCGATGACCGCAGGCTGGAACCGCATGTGGTACGAAACACCGAATATCCACCCTTGCACCATCAAGGATTTCTTCGCTTTGTGCGAGATGGACGGCTATGTGGTGCAAGATTGGCTGGCGGCGGATGAACAGGGTTTGCGTACGCCCTGGCGCCGTTTTCCCAGGCTTGCGAATCTCTTTGGCGAACAAGGGCTGTTTCTGCTGCGCAAGGCCTGAGGCCCGTTAGTTTCTATCCACCAGCATCACCGGCGTTACCCGCACGCGGGCAACGCCCATGTTCACCACGCCAAGCTCTTCGGCCGCACCTTCGGAGAGGTCGAGAATCCGGTGGTTATACGGCATACAATCATCCACCTTCACCACAACCGAGCGGCTTGCATCGCCCAACAACGCCACCCGCACGCGGGTGCCGAGTGGGATGGTGTGTGAAGCCGCGGTCATGCCCCAGCCGGTAAAATGGTCGCCCGTGCAGGTGCGGTGCAGGCCGGGGCCAGCCCTGTACCAGGAGGCGATGCCGGTCATTGCCGGGCCAGCTTCCGCCAAGACAGGTCTGGCCGGTGCCGGTGCCGGTGCCGGTGCCGGGGCAGGGGCGGGCGGGGCAATGCTGGCTTGCGGGGCTGGAACGGGCTGGGTCGCGCAGGCGCTCAACAGGCCAGCGAGCGATACCGCCATAAGGCAGGGAAATAAGGCGCGGGCCGTTCGGCAGGGCTGATGGGCGGTCAGTTCCATGAATTCTTTGTTGGGGTCAATTGCGGCAATTGCATGGCATCGCGGCCATCGCCGGGCGGATTGCAAATTTACGCCAGCGCATTTTACCTTTGGCCGCAACCGGCCTAATTATAAGCAAAACGCCTGTTTCTGGAGATGCCGCCATGCCCGCCTATCGTTCCCGCACCACCACCCACGGCCGCAACATGGCCGGTGCCCGCGGTTTGTGGCGCGCCACCGGCATGACCGATGCGGATTTCGGCAAGCCGATCATCGCCGTGGTCAACAGCTTCACCCAGTTCGTGCCCGGCCATGTGCATTTGAAAGATCTCGGCCAGCTCGTGGCGCGCGAGATTGAGGCGGCCGGCGGTGTGGCCAAGGAGTTCAACACCATCGCGGTGGATGATGGCATCGCCATGGGGCATGATGGCATGCTCTACTCGCTGCCCTCGCGTGAGCTGATCGCGGATTCAGTGGAATACATGGTCAACGCCCATTGCGCCGATGCGATGGTGTGCATCTCCAATTGCGACAAGATCACGCCCGGCATGTTGATGGCGAGCCTGCGGCTGAACATCCCCTCCGTCTTTGTCTCCGGCGGGCCGATGGAGGCTGGCAAGGTCGTCGTTAAAGGCAAGGCGCGCGCGCTGGACCTCGTGGATGCTATGGTTGTGGCCGCCGATGACAGCTACTCGGACGAAGAGGTGAAAACCATCGAGCGGTCAGCCTGCCCCACCTGCGGCTCCTGCTCCGGCATGTTCACCGCCAATTCCATGAACTGCCTCACGGAAGCCTTGGGGCTTTCCCTGCCCGGCAATGGCTCCACTTTGGCCACCCATGCCGACCGCGAGACGCTGTTCCGCGAGGCCGGGCACTTAATTGTGGACCTCGCCCGGCGCTGGTACGAGCAGGACGATGCCACAGCCTTGCCGCGCGGCATCGCCAGCTTCAAGGCGTTTGAAAACGCGATGAGCCTGGATATCGCCATGGGCGGCTCCACCAACACGGTGCTGCATCTGCTGGCCGCCGCCCAGGAAGGCGGGGTGAATTTCACCATGGCGGATATCGACCGGCTCTCCCGCCGCGTGCCGTGCCTCTGCAAGGTCGCTCCGGCCAAGAGCGATGTGCATATGGAAGACGTGCACCGGGCGGGTGGCATCATGTCCATCCTGGGTGAGCTGGAGCGGGCCGGGCTGATTGATGTCTCGCTGCCCACCGTACATTCCAAGACCATGGGCGAGGCGCTGAACCGTTGGGACATTACCCGCACCAATTCTGACGACGTGAAGAATTTCTTCCGTGCTGCCCCTGGCGGCGTGCCCACCCAGGTGGCCTTCAGCCAGAATGAGCGGTGGGACGAGCTGGATACAGACCGTAAGGCCGGCGTGATCCGCTCGGCTGAGCATCCGTTCTCGAAAGACGGTGGGTTGGCCGTGTTGTTCGGCAATCTGGCGCCGGAAGGCTGCATCGTGAAAACCGCTGGCGTGGATGAGAGCATTCTTACCTTCCACGGCACTGCGCGGGTGTTTGAGAGCCAGGACGCCTCGGTTTCCGCCATTCTGAACGGCCAGGTGAAAGCCGGAGAGGTCGTGGTGATCCGTTATGAAGGGCCGAAGGGCGGGCCGGGGATGCAGGAGATGCTCTACCCCACTAGCTATCTGAAATCCAAAGGTCTCGGCAAAGCCTGCGCGCTCATCACCGATGGCCGGTTCTCCGGTGGCACCTCGGGGCTTTCCATCGGCCATGTTTCGCCGGAAGCAGCCGAGGGCGGTTTGATTGGGCTGGTGGAAACCGGCGATGAAATCCTTATCGACATTCCCAATCGTGGCATCACGCTGAACGTGCCGGAGGATATTCTGGCCAAGCGCCGCGCCGCGCAGGATGCAAAAGGCTGGAAACCAGCGGAGGCACGCAAGCGCAATGTCACCCCGGCATTGCGGGCTTATGCAGCCATGACCACCAACGCCGCCCGTGGCGCGGTGCGGGATGTAAGCCAGATCGAGCGGTAAAGGTTGAAGCTTACTCTTCTTCGGCCAGGCGGTTCTGCGCCTGGCTGACAAAGCTGCCCGGCGGCACGGAACGGGTGAGCCACACATTGCCGCCGATCACCGAATCCCGCCCGACCGTCACCCGGCCCAGAATGGTGGCACCAGCGTAAATCACCACATTATCCTCGATGATCGGGTGGCGCGGCTCGCCTTTTACCAACGCGCCGGAGTCATCCTCGGTGAAGCGTTTCGCTCCCAGCGTCACATGCTGGTAGAGCCGCACATTCTCTCCAATAATCGCGGTCTGGCCGATCACCACGCCAATCCCATGATCGATGAAGAAGCTGGGGCCGATCTGCGCCTCAGGGTGAATATCGATGGCGGTTTCGGTTTGCGAAATGCTGGCCAGCAGGCGCGGCACCAAAGGCGCACCCAATTTGTGCAGCGCATGGGCCAGGCGGTGGTGAATCACCGCCCGTATGCCTGGGTAGCATAGCAGCACCTCGGCCAGGGAGGTCGCCGCCGGGTCGCCCGCATAGGCAGCTTTCAAATCGGTCACCAGGGCGGTGCGTATGGCTGGAAGCTGTGCCGCGAAATCGCGCACGATGTCGCAGGCGGCGCATTCGGCTTCCTCAAACCGTGCCTTGTTTTCGGGGGCCAGGAACAACAGGCTGCGCCGCACCTGCTCGGTAAGCGAAGCCAGGGTGCGGGTGAGGGTGAGGCCAACGAAATAATCGATCGTCTCATCCGTTAAATCCGGGCAGCCGTAATGGCTGGGGAACAGGGCGGCGAACAGCCCATCGCGGATGCGCTCCAACGCCTCGCGGGAGGGTAGCTCGCGCACATGGCCCTGATAGCGGATTTTATGCGTCACCTCGCGCGAATGGCGCAGCCCGGCGACAATGGCCGCGAGGTTGGAGGCGCTGGTTTGCGCCGTGGCGGTGATTTCTGGTTTTTGGTCGTCGATACCCATGGCATGAACCAGTCCGGTAAGTGTTCGCCAACAAGCTAGAGCAAGCGGGCCGCCGCTGTAAATAAATGGTTCCTCCAGATGCTGGGCGAAAGCGAGATTGGCCTCTGCTCTCTACGGCGGGTGGAAGAATTTGGTGCACCGGCGAAGGCGCGGAGCAAAACCGTCTAGAATTTTTCTTCCCCCGCCCTTTATGCTAAAAAATCCTCTCTTGGGCCGGTATGCGGTGCCAGAAACGGAATTTTGCGCCTGGCGCGGGGGATTAAGTTGGAACAGCCGGATATGACATTGCAAGTAATCACTGGAAACCGGCTGGCCGATGGCATCTCCGTATGGTTTGCCGGGCCTAAAGGATGGGCCGAAAAGGTGGATCAGGCTGTGGCCTATGCCGAAGCTAATCTGGAAGCGGCATTGGCTGAAGCCAATCCGGCGGATGCCGAGCTGCATGTGGTGGATATCCGTGCCGTCGAGGTCACCCGCGAAGATGGCAGGCTGTTCCCCGTGGCGCACCGCGAGCAGATTCGCGCGCGCGGCCCTTCCGTGCGGGCGGATCTTCCCGCAGGCGTTTGGCGGGACGGGAACGAGCCATTGCCGCCGCTGCCTTCGGCAAGTTCCTCCTCGCCCTTCGCGGGCATTTACCGTTACGACGAATACGACCGCGACTTCCTGCGCCAGCGCGCCGCAGTATTTAGCGAGCAGGTGGAGCGTCGGCGCAAAGGCGAGCTCACGGAGGAAGAATTCAAGCCGCTGCGGCTGATGAACGGTGTTTACCTGCAATTGCACGCTTATATGCTGCGCATCGCCATCCCTTACGGCGTGCTGAGTGCCACGCAAATGCGCCAGCTGGCCTATGTGGCCCGGCATTACGACCGCGGCTATGGCCATTTCACCACCCGCCAGAACATCCAGTTCAACTGGCTGCGGCTGGAAGATGTGCCCGCCGCCCTGGCCGCTCTGGCCGAGGCGGATATTCACGGCATCCAGACCAGCGGCAATTGCATCCGCAACACCACCACGGATGAATTTGCCGGTGCGGCGGCGGATGAAATTGTTGACCCCCGCCTTTACGCCGAAATCATTCGCCAATGGTCCACGGACCATCCTGAATTCACCTATCTGCCGCGCAAGTTCAAAATCGCCATCGTCGGCGCCGGGCACGACCGCGCGGCGGTGCGGGTGCACGATATTGGCATCGAGGCTTACCGTAATCAGGCAGGTGCGCCGGTGTTCCGCATTTTCGCGGGCGGCGGGCTGGGCCGCACGCCTTATGTGGCGGTGCAGTTGCGCGAGGATCTGCCGGTATCAGAATTGCTGCGCTATTGCGAGGCGATTCTGCGAGTCTATAACGCCCTTGGCCGGCGCGACAACATGTATAAGGCCCGCATCAAAATCCTCATCCGCGAGATGAAGCCTGAGGCTTTCATCAAAATGGTTGAGGATGAATATGCAAGCCTGCCCGAAGATTACTGCACACTCACCGATGATATGGTGCAGGCGGTGGCCGCACGTTTCCCCGCGCCGGAATTTCCCCGGCAAGACACAGGCGTGCTGAAATCAGCCCTGCTGGATGACCGCGCGCTTGCCCGCTGGGTGAAGCAGAATACCCATCCGCATAAGCAGCCCGGTTACATCTCCGCGGTTATTTCCTTAAAGCCGGTGGGCGGCATCGCGGGCGATGCGAGTGCCGACGAGATGGACGCGGTGGCGGACCTCGCGGATAAATATTCGCTGGGTGAAATCCGTGTGTCGCACGTGCAAAACCTGGTTTTGCCTCACGTGGCCAAGGATGATCTGCCCGCCTTGTTCCGTGATCTCGTGAAGGCTGGCCTCGCCACGGATAATATCGGGCTGGTGACGGATATCATCGCCTGCCCGGGCATGGATTACTGCGCCTTGGCCACGGCGCGGTCGATTCCCCTGGCGCAGCGCATCGCCGAGCGGCTGGAACCCAAACAGCATGAAATCGGCACGCTGCATGTGAACATCTCGGGTTGCATCAATGCCTGCGGGCATCACCATGTCGGCCATATCGGGCTGTTGGGCGTCGATAAAAACGGCGAGGAGGTTTATCAGATCACCCTTGGCGGTGCCGCGGATGAAAAAGCCGCTATCGGCAAAATCATCGGCCCGGCCGTGCCCACGGCGAAGGTGCCGGATGCGATCGAGGCGCTGATGGATGCTTATTTAAAGCTGCGCGAAACAGGCGAGCGTTTTATCGACACTTACCGGCGCCTGGGCGCTGAACCGTTCAAAGGGGCCATTTATGCCACTCATTAACACCAGAGCGGAAGAGATTTCGGCCGCCGCACCTGATGCAACGCTGGCCCCCGGTGCCGGGCTGGAAGAAGTTTTGCCGCATCTGGGTGAATTTGCCGTCATCGCGGTGGAATTTCCCAAATTCCGCGATGGGCGGGGCTTCACCACCGCCCGCACCTTGCGGGAGCACCATGGCTATAAGGGCGATCTGCGCGCCACCGGGCATTTTCTGCCAGACCAGTTCGCTTTTTTAATCGCCTGCGGTTTCACCAGCTTTGAAACCCCGGCGGAACATGCGCCGGCGCAATTTGCCGCCGCCTTGGCCAAGCCGCATCAGC
>JAKBCH010000088.1 GCA_021808055.1 Pseudomonadota bacterium
CAGAAACAGCCGCACCAGCAGCACCGCGAGGAAGCCTTTCAGGCCATCCAGCGCCAGCGTGGCCGCCGCGAGCTTTTTATTGCCGGTGCGCAGCACATTGGTGGCGCCGATATTGCCGGAGCCAATGGCGCGGATATCCCCAAGCCCGGCGAGGCGGGTGAGCAGTAGCCCATAAGGCACGCTGCCCATGAGGTAGCCGAAAACGGCAATGGCGAGGTAAAGTCCGGTCAACCGAACACCCTCCGCCCGGCTTTCCAGGTACCAAGCACCACGCCTTCTAAAGCGCGGCCATCAAAAGGCGTGTTCTGCGCTTTGCCAGGCAGCTTGCCGGCCTGCACCTGCCAGGATTTTTCGGGGTCGAAAAGGCAGAGATCAGCCGGCGCGCCCTTGGCGAGACGGCCGGCATCGATGCCGAGCCAGCTAGCGGGTTTGGCGGTGAGCAAAGCAAGCGCCTGGGGCAGGGTAAGGTCGCCCGCCTGCACGCGCGCCAGGGTGACGCTGAGCAGCGTGGCCAGACCGCAGCCGCCGGGTTCGGCCTCGGCGAAGGGCTGACGCTTATCATCGGGGTCGCGGGGTTGGTGGTCCGAGGCAATGGCGTCGATGGTGCCGTCCTTCAGCGCGGCAATAACGGCCAGCCGGTCTTCTTCCAAACGCAAAGGCGGGGAAAGCTTGGCGTAGGTACGGTAATCGCCAATCGCGGTTTCGTTCAGATCGAAATAAGGGGGTGCCGTGTCACAGGTAATTCTGAGCCCTTTTTCCTTGGCGCGACGGATGAGATCCAGCGCCTCGGCGGTGGTGACATGGGCGAAATGCAGCGCGCCGCCAGTGAGCTCGACAAGGCGAACATCGCGGGCAACGCTGATAGCCTCGGCGGCGGCGGGGATTTGCGGCAGGCCCATCCATGTGGCGCGAGGGCCGGCGGTGGCAGCCCCGCCACGGGCCAGCTCTAAGTCCTCCGGGTGCTGAATAATGCGGGCACCGAACCCGGACGCGTAAGATAGCGCCAGGCGCATGAGGCGAGAGGAGGCAATGGGCTTGCCGCCATCGGTAAAGGCTGCGGCCCCGGCGGCTTGCAGCAGGCCATATTCGGCCAGCTCCTTGCCCTCCAGCCCGCGCGTGGCGGCGGCGTAGGGCAGCAGGGAGACACTGCCGGTTTCTTCGCCGCGCGCGCGCAGGAACCGCACCAGCGCTGGATCGTCAATCACCGGATTGGTTTCCGGCAGCACGGCGATGGTGGTGATGCCGCCAGCCGCCGCGGCATCCGCCGCACTGGCGATGGTTTCGCGGTACTCAAAACCCGGCTCGCCGATGGCGGCGCGCATATCGACAAGGCCAGGGCAGAGCACGGCCCCTTCTACCTCAATGATCTCAGCGCCTTGGGGCGTACCCAAAGAGGGGCCAAAATCGGCGATCTTGCCGTCTCGTACAAGTAACTCACCTTCATGCAGGATCTGCGCAGATTGGTCCAAATATCTGATTTTACGAAATAAGGTAATCAAGTGTTGCTCCGCGCGCAGGTATCCAGCACCGCCATGCGGACGGCCACACCCATTTCAACTTGCTCCTTGATCAGTGAACGGGCGGCATCGTCTGCCACCTCGCTGTCGATCTCGACACCTCGGTTCATCGGGCCCGGATGCATCACCAGCGCGTCCGGCTTGGCAAAGGCCAGCTTCTTTCGGTCAAGCCCATAATAGGTGAAGAATTCGCGGGAGGAGGGCACTAGCCCAGCGGACATGCGCTCCTTCTGCAGGCGCAGCATCATTACGAGGTCAGCACCTTTCAGCCCTTCCTCCATGTCATGAAAAATCTCCACGCCGTTCACGCCGATGGAGCCGGGCACCAGGGTAGGGGGGCCAACAAGACGGACGAAATTGCCCATCATCGTCAGCAGCAGGATATTGGAGCGGGCGACGCGGGAATGGGCGATATCCCCGCAAATAGCCACGGTGAGGCCGGAGATGCGGCCCTTGTGGCGGCGGATGGTGAGCGCGTCCAGCAGCGCCTGGGTGGGGTGCTCATGCGTGCCATCGCCTGCATTGATGACCGAGGCGCCGACTTTCTGCGCCAGCAGAGCCGGCGCGCCGGAGCTTTTATGGCGTACCACCAGCAAATCGCAATTCATCGCATTTAAAGTAGCGGCGGTGTCCAGCAGGGTTTCGCCCTTGGTAACGGAGGAGGTGGATACCGACATGTTAACCACATCGGCGCCCAAACGCCGCCCGGCGAGCTCAAAGCTTGTGCGGGTGCGGGTTGAGTCCTCAAAAAAGAGGTTGATTAGCGTGCGACCACGCAAACTGTCGCGCTGGGTTTTGCCGGAGCGGTTCAAAAGCGCGTAGCTTTCTGCCAGATCCAGCAGGTTGGTTGCAGAGACCGGGTTCAGCCCGTCGATCCCGAGCAAATGTTTTAATGACGCCATGGCGAGCTGCCTTAGACCATAATCCGACGCGCCGGGGAATGATGTTATTGATTTTTTACCAAAATTCCTGAACAATCGATCGCAAGCACGGGGAATATTTTGTTTTTTCTCCTGCAAGGGAGTTGATGAGCAAGCTGCGCTTTGGTGGATGCCTGTGTGGAGCGGTAAGGTATCAAACAACCGGAGAGGCGCTGCGCGTTGTCAATTGTCATTGCAGCATGTGCCGAAAGCATAGTGGTGCAGCATACCTGACCTATGTTGCTTACGCAACCGATAGAGTGACAGTGCTGCAAGGCAACATCGTTAAATATATATCCTCTGTGGACGCCCAGCGTAGCCATTGTCACGTATGTGGCAGCCCATTGGAATTTAAATTTGTCCATGAGCCCGATCTTATATGGCTAACGCTAGGGAGCTTCGACGAGCCAGGCTGCTTTGTCCCTGCCGAAAATTGGTATGTAGCTGACAAAATCGATTGGATTGATTTGAATGAAGCTCAGGATCAATGGCCTGGGGCACCGGGGGCATAAACGTTATCTCGCGTATACATAAATCGCAGAATCTATATTATGGAAAGTAAGAGGGCCATATAATACTTCGCATACCCACCACGAAATGTGGTACGAGGATCTAGGTCGATGAGCGCGCGTGGCTATATTTATGAACTCTGTGTTGCGCTCCGCCATAAGTGGCAACCGCAGGAGAAATTCGTGATTTTCACGGCTTACATGGATGAAGCGGATACGCATTCCAAAAATCCAACTATCATTATGAGCGCCTACTTAGGGCACGCCTACCAATGGCGAAGATTTGAATTGAAATTGGCGCGCGTCCAAAAAGAATTCGGTTTTAAGGTGTTTCACGCCAAAGACTTCAAGGCGCGCTCGCAGGAATTTAGCGGATGGTCAGATCAAAAGTGCGCGGCTTTAATTAGCGAACTAAGCAGACTCGTCGAAGAAAATTTGACTGAAGGCTTAGCCGTTCATTTAGAGCACGCAAGGTACCTGAGTGAATATAAGTCACCTCCCGTCCCCAAGAAAATGCGCCTCGATAGTCACTACGGGGTCTGTTTTCGGATGTGTCTCGCGCGCATTATTCACATTTTGGAACAACGCGGGAGCAAAGACAAACTCAACGTAGTAATTGAACGCGGCCATAAAAATGTGGGCGACTGCGAAAGAATATTTAATGACTTCAAAACGATGTGGCGCCAATCCGGCATAGATATGTTTGGCGCCTTTACAATAGAAAGAAAAGACACAGCTCCTCCGTTGATGGTCGCGGATATGTTGGCGGCAGCCTATTCAATGATGCGCGAGCGGCAAATGCTGGGCGATACAAAGATGGCAGATCTAATTCTTACTAACCCAAAAAAGGGAGCTTTAGCCTTTATTGAACTGGCTCCTACCGCTTTGGTCAGCCTGAAGGAGGGTTACGAGGCAGCTCGTCGTTATCGAGCGGCTTATTGGCATTCGCAACGCGCGAAAACGCTCCCTCAAACCCCTTTTCCGTCTCATCCGCTTCCACCTCACGAGCAGCTTCAATGAACCGCTCGCGTTGGGGCTTTTCTTCTGGCTTTGGTTTTTTAGCTGGCATTGGCAGGGCCTTCTTCTGGCGTAGTTGGGTTTATTAGATAATGAACGCGAATCTCCGCTTTGCATTCAAAGCATTTGTAAATCCTGCTTCTCGAATCAATGCCAGATGTGCTGGCTGGTCCATTGTCTTGCAAAATAGATTTCTTTCTATTGCCGTAGCAGGCTGCACATATCCAATGCGGTGGTTCGGTGGGTTGGGCGTCATTTTTCACAGCATAGCAAAAAGCACCAACATCAACCTGCTTGAGTTTATAGCGCTGCTTTTCACTTTCCCATGTTTCAAAATCAGCAACTTGTTTTTCGAGATTGCTTACGCGCTCAATCAACGCCGTGCGCTCCTCATTAACCGCAAAAATCGCGCCTTGGGCATCCATGATTTTCGATTGCAGTTCGAGCCGCTTCTCTTGAAAGGTCGCAGTACCGCGCAATCCTACCATCGCCTCAAGAATATCCTTGCTAGCCTTGAGAGAGACAAGGATTCCTGAAATTGCTGGAATATCAACCATTTATTTCTTCCCAAACGGCAGCAAAAGCTGCCAAGAATCATCAATGATGGCGTCCTGTAATTTCAAAACACGCCGCTTACGCCCGCGTTTCATGGCGATCAGTCGTTCGATAGGTCAGGCGCTTGCCAACCACACCCAAGAGAGCCTTCTCGGCACGCATGGTATCGTCATAGCCCATCTTGGCGCGGTTGTTCATGCGGAAGTCGAACTCGGCCAGATAGCGTTGCAAATGCCGTTCGTCGATATGCTGGTAAGTGCCAACAAGACCACGCTTGAACAGGCTGAAATACCCCTCAGCGGTGTTGGTATGTACTCGGCCATTGTTGCTGTCGCGGGCAAACTGCTTGCTGTGGTTCACGGCCTCATGCTGGCCGAGCGGCATGATGAACTTGTAAACCTGGGCACTATCGGTATGCAGGATAGAGCCGGGCGCGAGATGCTGACGCACGGCAGCGCGAACTTGTCCCATACCGCGCTCGTCAATGACTTTGGAGCGAACGGAACCGCCGCGCTCAATCAGCGCCAAGAACCGCATGTTCTGGCTGCGCTGGGTGCGGTTCGCGGCCCAAGTCTTACGGGAAGGAGTGATCTCGGTTTCGTCAGCTTCCACAATGACGCCAGAACCGCCCATAGGACTAACGCTGCCGGGGTTCATGGCTTCGCGGATGCGGTGAGACATAAACCACGCGGTCTTGAGAGTAACGCCAAGAACGCGATGCAACTGATTGGAACTAATGCCTTTTTTGCTGGCCGCGATCAAATGGATGGCTTGCAGCCAGAGATGCAGTTCAACATGGCTGCTTTCAAAGATGGTGCCCATTTTCACAGTGAACGGCTTGCGGCAGGCATAGCATTTGTAAAGGCCAACACGGGTCGATTTGCCGCCCATCTTGCCGATGCGTTCATTGCCCTTGCAGTGATAGCAAACCGGGCCATGCGGCCACAAACGCGCTTCCACATAAGCGTAAGCGGCTTCTTCATCATGGAAATGCGGGGCGCTCAAAACAGACTTGGCCATGGCTTGCTCCTATGGCCAAAACCTATATCTGGAGGTTGGGTATGTCAAGTATAATATCGCCAGTAAGAGGCCGGCTTGTGAAATGCAGAATATAAAAGAGCGCGGTTTAGGCGCTGATCTCCATCCCGTCATAGCCCGGCTCGATGCCGGGCGGCAGTGTTCCCAGAAGCGAGCGATAATCCATCGCCGGACCCATATGCGTGAGGATGGTGCGGACCGGGCGTAAGGTTTCCACCCAGTTTATCACGGTGGGCAGCCCCGCATGGGTCGGGTGGTCGCGCGCGGGGGTGAAGCAATCGATGATGAAGGTTTTTATGCCGCGCAAGGCTGCCAGGGCGGTTTCATCCAGCCGCACGACATCAGTGCAATAGGCGATATCACCAATACGCAGGCCGAGGCTGTTTGTGTAGCCATGGTCCTGCGCAATGGGCAGGATGTTCAGCCCACAAATCTGCAAGCTCTGGCCAGGGATGATTTCCGTTGTCTCCATGACCGGCCGGCCGAAAAACCCGCCTTTCCAGGGCCGGAAGGCGTAGGCGAAGCGCTGCTGCAGCTCGTCCCACACTTCGGCCGTGGCGTAGGCCGGAATGGGTGCGCCGAGGATGCGGTTGAGGATGCGCACATCGTCCAGCCCGGCCACATGGTCCGCATGGGCGTGGGTGAACAGCAGGGCATCAATCCGGCCAATGCCGCAACCCGTGAGCTGGTAGCGCATATCGGGCGAGGTATCGACAAGGATGGTCTGCCCAGCATCGGTTTCAATGACGATGCTGGGGCGTGAACGGCGGTTGCGCGGCTCGCTGGGGTCGGCTTGGCCCCAATCGCCTTTGCCGTCCGCCCCGCCGATCTGCGGCAGCCCGGCTGAGCCGCCGGTGCCCAGCAGGGTGATCCTCATCGCGCGGCTTTCGCAAACAGTGTGCGGAAATTGCGGGTGGTGAGGTCCGCCAGTGCGGCTGGCGTAAGCCCCCTCACCTCCGCAAGCTTGGCGGCGGTAAAGCCGGTGTAGGCAGGCTCGTTGCGCTTGCCGCGATATGGTGCGGGGGCGAGATAGGGGCTGTCTGTTTCCACCAGAATTCTATCCGCTGGCACCATGGCGGCGACCTCGCGGACGTTTTCGCCCTTCGGGAAAGTGAGGATGCCGGAGAAAG
>JAKBCH010000020.1 GCA_021808055.1 Pseudomonadota bacterium
AACGGGCGGCTGGGGGAAAATAATTCAACGCCGCCGAGCACCTGCGCAAGCGCGGCTTCGTTTGATAGGCCCTGCGCCGCTAGTTTCTGCCGTGCCCACAGGCATAGGCCGCCATCGCTATTGACGGGCGATAAGGAAGGAGCAAAATTCAACGTTTCAGCGCCCAGTAGAGCTTCCAGGGCGGGTTCGCAAGTAAAGCCAAGCAGGGTTTCGTGCCGGCGCGTGGTTGCTGCCTGTGCTTCTGCCAAAGCTGTCTTGGCTGCTTGGGTGAGTTCGGGTAACACGCCCGTCTGTGGTAACCTTGGCGCGGAAACAGGATAGCCCGGCGCGGTGCCACGCGCGAGTAGAGAAGCTGAAGCAATATCCGCATGGGCGCCGATATAGGCTGCCAGGGTCGCGGCCAAGTCACGTCCAGGCTGGGAATCATATGGCACGCCGAGCCGGGTGAGAAAAAGATGAAGGTCGGTAAAGCCAATGGCAAGCCGGTGCTCCGCTGGGGCGGCCAGTGTAAGCGCTGTGACGGCGAGCCTCACCGCCGTGCCGAGGCCGGCTATATCAAACCCATGCCCATCATCGAGAAAGGCACAAAGATTAAACACGAAACCCGGTTGGCCCGCGGCGCGGTTTCGCCATATATTGGCGCTAGGGCAGCCGCGCCGGTTTACGAGTAATTGGTGCAGCCCGGGGCCGATATCCCAGTCCAGCCCCAGCGTGCGGGCGCGCGCTTCAACAGGCTCAATCCAGGTTTCCGCCGCAATGGCGAGGTCGATGCTGGATAGGTGTGGAAGTATCGCAGCCAGAGCGTCGGCCGCAAGCTGCCCCCAAGCGGCTGGCAGTTTAACGGTTACGGGCGGGGAATCGGGATCCATAGCGGCCGTTACAGTTGCTTGCTTTATGCCATGCCAGGATTTGCTGGTTTTGATCTGTCCCATGCATGTACATTATGCTGGGCTGCGCTGCTGTAAAAGTGCATATTGTGGTTAAATTGCTGTCAGGACACAAAATCCTGTGGATAGCTTAGCCGCTGGGGCGAGATGGACCAAAGCCTCCGCTTCTTTTATACCTGCGGCATGAACACTCCCGAAGCTGGCGCCACACCCGCGCAAAATAAGGCCTTTGGCTTGCGAACCCTGTTGAGCAACCCGGGCATGTTTTTCCTGACCTTGTTCAAAGGCAAGTATGTTGGGATTGATGCCTTGGGCAACCAATATTATGAGCGCCCTGGTAAGCAGCGCTCGCGGCGCTGGGTGATTTATGCTGGTGCCCCCGAGGCGTCGGTAATTGGCCCAGAATGGCACGCATGGCTGCACCATCTCACGGATGCGCCGCTCGCAGTCTCTGGGGCCAAGCCTTGGCAGCGTCCGCATAAAGCCAATCTTACCGGTACTCCCGCCAGCTACCGTCCCTCAGGGCATGATTACATGGGGGGCAAACGTGCCAAGGCTTCGGCAGATTATGAAGCCTGGTCGCCGGACCAAGTCTGATGCCACGCCGCCTGCCGGAATTATTTACAGGCTTTGCCGTTATCGCGGCTGCGCTCTGGTTTCTCATTTATGCCATGGCTGGTGCTGGCAAAATCAGCACGGGCGGCTACCCGCTTGTGGCGCAATTTTCAAGTATCGGCGGCCTCGCCATTGGTGCTGATGTAAAAATCGGTGGTGTGGTGGTCGGCCATGTGGCTAGCGAGACCCTGGATCCGGATACCTATGCGGCGATCGTGCGGCTTTCGATCAACAACAATATTCGTGTGCCAGAGGATAGCAGCGCTTCGGTTACATCGGATGGGCTGCTGGGAAATTCCTACATTGCTATTGGCCCCGGCGGGTCCAACACCATGCTCAAGCCGGGGCAGAGCTTCCAAGTGACGCAATCGGCGATTAACATCGAGGATCTGCTGGGTAAATTCATCTTCTCGCTGGGGGGGGGGAATGCAAATAAGGCGGCGCCAAGCTCCGCGCCTGCTGGCGGTGATGTGTCCGGTAACCCAGCGGACGTGAAATGATGCGCTGGCTCGTGCTTCTTGGTGCCTCGGTTCTTTCAATGGGAACAGCCTGGGCGCAAAATGGCGGCAGCGAGATTGTCGTGCCGCCCGCGCCGGTGGTTACGCCAGAGGTTCCGCAATTACCCGCGCCTGTTCAGGCGCCCGTGCAGCCTCCTCCCCCAGGGCTAGTGCCGGTTCAACCCCCTGCCGTGGGGAGCGGGACGGGAGCGGCAATACCAGATGGCTCTGCATCTGCAACCGCAAATCAGCCTCCCCCGCCAGATGTTGCGCCGGTGCCTTCTACTGATTGGACGCAAAATACTACAGCAAAGCTAGGTGTGCTCAACAAGGTGGATGGCGGTACCTCGCGATTGACCTTGACAGTGGGAGCCCCCCCGCAAACTGTGGGTGATTTGAGCATCAGTGTCCAGGCTTGCCTTACCCGTCCGGCTGGGCAGTTGCCTGACGCAGCGGTTTTTTTGACTGTAACGCCGGTGCCGCAGGGGGGAACGCCAATTTACCGCGGCTGGATGCTCCGTTCGGCACCTGGGGCGGCGTTTGTTGGCAATGCCGGAGAGGCCTTCCGGATTATTAGCTGCTCGTGATTTACGTCATCATGCGAGTGTGGCGGACGGGTATGGCCAGCATGCGAAAAGCCCCAAAGACAGCTTGACGGGGCTTTTCGTGGACGATTCATTCAGTGCTCAGGGATGACGCTGGCCACGGTTGTTGCGGGTGGCGGTGCCTGGTCGGTTACGAAATGGTCCAGTGCACCGGGGGTTTTGAGTGCAAGAACAGCGCTGAACTCCGCATTACTGTTCAGGCAGAAGAGCGAGCCTTGATCAATGCCCGCATCGGCCTGGTTGTTGGCGAGCAGGGTTACGAACGTATCTTCCATTTTCTGTCCGCTATAGGGACCGCTAGCCTTGTAGAAATAAGCGTCCATGACGTGCTGCGCAGCCAGAATATGTGGTTGGAATGTTGTCATGAACGTGTCGTATTCTTCCTGCTGGTTGCAGGACAGGGCAGCCACCATCAGGGCCGATTTCAGGCTGATGAGGTTAAAAGCCTGCTGAATAAGTTCAGCATCGGCGGCGGAAAATTTGATTCTGGGAGAAACGGGGGGGGGCACGGAAATAGCTACGGGATAAACATGCCCGGTGGGGGCGGGCGGTGACAGGCTGGCTTGTTTGGTGGGGGTGCTGGCACAGCCTGCGAGCAGCAGTGCTGTACCACCCAGGGATAGAATGAATTTACCGGGCGTGCCGGTCAGCCATTTATTTTGCACCACGGAATCCTTGTACCCATAAACGTTCAACTGGCTCCTCATACAAAAATTCTGGCTTTCCGCCAAGTTGCAAGCACTTTAGGGATGTCCACCTAAGTGATTGTAAATAAAAATTTTTATATTTATCATCGCAGGATGATTTTCAAAGCTTGGTAACGCGCAGGGTATTGGTGGTGCCCGGACGCCCGAACGGAACCCCAGCCACGACGACAATTTCCTCCCCCTTGCGGGCGAAGCCGTCTAATCTGGCCACGGTTTGTGCATGCTCGATGGCTTGGGTCATCGAATTGGCAGCTATAATTGTTGCCGCGTGAACGCCCCAGACGGCGGCGAGACGCCTGGCCACTGCCATGCTGGTGGTTAGCCCAATAATCGGGCAATCTGGCTTTTCGCGCGCCACACGCAAGGCTGTAGAGCCAGATTCGGTGAGTGCCACAATGGCCTGCGCGCCGATTGTGTGTGCCACCTGGACGGACGCGGCGGCAATGGCGTCGGCAGAGGAGTGTTCTGGCTGAGGCCGCTTGGTATCCAGCCCCACGCGCCAATCGGCGTCACGCTCCACGCGGGTAATGATTCGGTCCATCATGTTCACAGCCTCCCGCGGGTATTGCCCTGCAGCGCTCTCGGCCGAAAGCATCACGGCATCGGCGCCGTCGTAGACCGCATTGGCGACGTCGGAGGCTTCGGCCCGCGTAGGGGCGGGAGATGTAATCATGCTTTCGAGCATCTGTGTTGCCACCACCACGGGCATGCCGCGCTGCTGGGCCGCACGCAGGATGCGTTTTTGTGCGATGGGCACTTCCTCGGGTGGCAGTTCCACACCCAAGTCGCCACGCGCGACCATCACCGCATCGGCGCGGTCTAGAATCGTGTCGAGATTATCCAAGGCCTGCGGCTTTTCCAGCTTGACCATGATGGCCGCGCGGCCCGCGGCCAAGGCCTTGGCTTCTTCCACATCCTCCGGGCGTTGTACGAAGGAAAGACCGACATAATCAATGCCGAGTGGCAGAACGAAATCGAGATCGGCCCGGTCCTTGGCCGTTAGGGCGGGAATTGGCAGAACCACATCGGGTACATTCACCCCCTTGCGGTCGGAGAGTACGCCGCCATGGATAACGGAGGTTAGCAGATGATCGCCACGCTTCCGCAACACGCGCAGGCGCAACTTGCCATCATCCAGCAGCAAGGTTGTGCCGATCTCTGCTGCTTGGATAATTTCGTGGTGCGGCAGGCAGACGCGCCGGGAGTCGCCGGATATCGGGTTCATATCCAGAATGAATTCCTGCCCCGCGTGTAATTGCACGCGGCCGGACTGGAATTTGCCGACACGCAATTTTGGCCCCTGAACATCGGCGAGAATGCCAATAGGGCGCCCTTTTTTCTTCTCGATGGCGCGAATCATCTCTATCCGCGCGGCATGCTCGTCATGTGCGCCATGGGAGAAGTTGAGCCGGAATACATCCGCGCCGGCCTGGAACAGGTGCAGCACCATTTCTGGTGTGGCGCTGGCCGGGCCCAAAGTAGCAATGATCTTGGTCCGGCGATGGCGGCGAAACCGTTCAGTCATGAATACCTCATGTGATCAAGATGGCCCGGAAATCGTTTACATTTGTTAAGGTGGGGCCGGTGATGACCAAGTCATCCAGTGCGGCGAAAAAGCTGTAGCTGTCATGGGTTTCCAGGAAGCGCGCCGCATCCAGCCCCAAAGCTTTGGCGCGGGCCAGCGTATCTGGGGTGATGATGGCTCCTGCTGCATCCTCGGTGCCATCTATGCCATCTGAGTCGGCAGCCAGAGCCCAGATGTTGCGGGCGCCGCCAAGCGCCAGGGCGAGGCTGAGAAGAAACGCGGTATTGCGGCCGCCGCGCCCTGGCGTGGTGGTACCAATGGTCACAGTGGTTTCGCCGCCTGAGAGCAGCAGCTTAGGGCCATGGCTGCACAAGGCCAAATCTGCTTGCTGGCGTCCTAGTCCAGCCGCTTCGCCTTCCATCGCATCGCCGAGAATTTCAACCTTCATTCCCGCCATGCGGGCGGCTGCCTCCAGCGAAAGGCGAGGGGTGGCGATCAGCCGGTAATCGGCGCCTTTCATCCAAGTGGGGCCGGAGCCGATGAGGGCGGGATCGTCACCAGGAACATCGGAGATTGCTAATGTTACCAGCCGTGCCGGGGCGCAGGCTGCTGCCAGTTTGCCCCCCTTAATGGCCGAGAGCGCCGTGCGGAGGCGGTTTATTGTGCTGATCGGCGCACCGGAGGCGAGCAGCGCCCGGTTCACCAATATTTTATCCTGTAATGTCACCCCTGGCGCTGGCAATGCCATAAGGGCCGAGGCACCGCCGGAGATGAGCGCCACAACCTGATCCTCGGTGCGTAACCCTGCCACCGTGGTTAAAATTTCGCGCGCGGCGGCCTCGCTGGCCTCATTGGGTACCGGGTGCGCCGCTTGTAACACGCGGATTTTTTGTGTTGGCACATCATGCCCGTAGCGTGTCACCACAACGCCCTCGAAATTTGTCCCGGCCCAGGCTTTTTCCACTGCTGCCGCCATGGAAGCGGCAGCTTTGCCTGCGCCGATGACGATGTTGCGTCCCGGCCCTGGTTTGGGCAGGTTGGGAGGCACGCATAGTGCTGGGCTAGCGGCGGCAATCGCCGCGCCATATATGCGGCGCAGGAAGTTGGCGTTGGCATCCTCCACAACGCCTGTATGAGCAGGAGAACGTGCATGAGCAACCCCGTGCTAAACGAAGCCACCACCGAAAAGCTGGAAGCTGCCGCTTTTCGTGCTCTGGTGGCCCATTTGCGGCAGCGCGCCGATGTGCAGAATATCGATATGATGAATCTCGCCGGCTTTTGCCGCAACTGCCTCTCACGCTGGTACCGTGAGGCGGCTGAGGGCATGGGTGTGGCGCTGACAGACTCACAGGCGCGCGAGATGATTTATGGTATGCCGTATAAAGATTGGCAGGTGCGCTACCAGACACAGGCGAGCCCGGAAGCCCTTGCCAAATTTAAGCAGACGGCAGGCCATTGACGGCACCCGAGGGCAGGCTTTATCCCCGCTCTCCCTTTCAAGATCAGGAGCAGATTCATGGCGCTGGACGCGACGGAAGATAAACCGACAAACATTGCGGGCGAGCGTCTGCGCAGCATCATCGAGCGCATTGAACGGCTCGAGGAAGAGCGCAAGGCCCTGGCCTCTGACATCAAGGATATCTATAGCGAGGCGAAATCCGCCGGTTTTGATGTGAAGGTGATCCGCCAGCTCATCCGCCTCCGCAAGCAGGAGCCGGCCGAGGTGGAAGAGCAAGAAACCCTGCTGGACGTGTACCGCCGTGCCATCGGTATGTAGTTTAGTCCAGCCTGCCGAAGCGCGCTTTGGCCGCCACAGGGTTGGGCAGGGCGCAGCTTCGGGCAATGGCGAGGATGGCGAGGCTGAACAGCGCGATGGCAAGTGCGCCGCTCGCGTTGTTGAGCAGATCTAGCCCGTGTAGCGGCCCGGCAAGGGTGATGAGCCATAGGCCGGTAAAATAGGGGAACATCCATGCCGCGCCGCGCCAATTGAGGTGACGCAACTCGCCTTGCCGCCATTGCCAGAGGCAGTAAAGAATAAAGGCGGCAAGCAGCCCCCCAAATAGATGATTGGTAATATTGGCGCCGGCCCAGAACACAGCAAGATTGCTGATGATGAAGGCCATGGGAGCGATCAGCCACGCCATGCCTAGCCGGAATGGGCGGGAGAATTCTTGCTCGGGCAATGTTGTGCGGAAGCAGAACAGCACCACTGGTCCAACGCCATAAGCCAAAATGCCGATGGAAGAGATATAACCCACAAGCAGCCGCCAGGATGGCAGGGGGAGCAGGAAAATCAGCCCTGCACAGAAGGCCAGGAAGAGGCTTTTAACAGGTACACCGTGGCGTGTGGCGCTTGCAAAGTAGCCAGGCATCAGCCCGGCTTCAGCCGAGGCATACAGTACCCGGGCCGCGGCGGTGCTGTAGATGACACCCGTGCCGCCAGGAGAAATAGCGGCATCGGCATATAAAAGGGCGGCCAGCCAGGGAAGGCCGGCGAGCATGGCAAGCCCGGCAAAAGGGCCAGAAATTCCCGGAAAATTAAGTCTAGCCCAGCCATGGGCCAAATGCGCAGGCTGTAGGGTGCCGATGAAGGCAAGTTGCAGCGCAAGGTAGAGCGCCAGGCAAAGCAGCACCGATCCCAGTATGGCGAAAGGAAGATTGCGTTGCGGGTTGGCGGATTCTCCAGCGAGCTCGATGGCCTGACGGAAACCGAGAAACGCGAACAAGATGCCGGAAGCCGGGACGGCCTGGAGCATGCCGCCAACGCCATAGGGCGCAAAGCCGAACTGGTAAAAATTCGCCGCCCGGAAATGCCCCCAAATAAGCATACACGCCGCGAGAGCTGGAACAGCCAGCTTCCACCATGTAATGGCGTTATTAAAGAGCAGCACAAGCCGGATGGCGAACAGGTTAATCACCAGAAACAGCGCCATTAACCCCGCTGCCATTAAAATACCCATGCCGGTCAGCGTTTCGGTGACAGTATTTTCCAGCCCGGGCAGGAAGTTGGCGGTGTAGGAGGTAATGGCCACGGCTTCCACCGGGGCGATAATGGAATAAGCCAGGAGATTGATCCAACTCATGATCTGCGCGGAGAGGCCGCCAAAGCAGAGCTGGGGGAATATGATGACCGCGCCGGGCTTAGGGAACATGGTTGAAAGTTCGGCATAAACAAAGGCCAGAAGCAGCACAGCCCCACCGCCGATGACCCAGGAGATCATGGAGGCCGGCCCGGCGATCTTAGCGGCATTCAGCGCGCCGAACAGCCAGCCAGAGCCAATCATGCCGCCGACGCTTGCCAGCAGCAAACCAATGGGGCCGGCATCCCGGCGCAGGGTATTGTTTTTCATGCTGCTAGATTTATGGGGTTGGTCCGCTATTGCCAACCGCCGGGTGATTTGACCTTGGCGCTGTTCAGCCTAAATCTGTGGGAGATGATGAGGAGCCGTTGAGTCATGGATGAAAGCAGGATGGTGCATTACCCCGAAGGTTTGGGCGGCGAGCCGTCGATCCTGCCTAACTGGGATTTACGCGACCTCTATGTGGATCCGGATGATCCGCGCATACAGGCTGACTGCCAGGCGGCTGAGGAGTCCGCCAAGGCCTTTGCCGCGCGTTATCAGGGCAAGCTGGCCGGGCTGCCAGGCGCGGTACTGGCTGAAGCTGTTGCCGCGTATGAGCGTGTTCAGGAATTATTGGGGCGGCTGGCCTCCTATGCCCAACTGCTCTTTTCAGCGGACTCCGATACACCTGCCAATGGTAAATTTTATCAGACCATCTCGGAGCGTATAACGGCAATCGGCACGCATATTTTGTTCTTTACGTTGGAGCTTAACCGTATTGATGAAATAGAGCTGACCGCTAAAATGCAGGACCCGGCATTGGCCCGTTACGCCCCCTGGTTCCGTGATTTGCGCGTGTTCCTGCCGCACCAGCTCTCCGATGAGGTGGAGAAACTGCTACTGGAAAAAGAGGTGACCGGCCATTCAGCCTGGAGCCGCCTGTTCGACGAAACCACCGCGGCCATGCGCCTTGACGTGAAGGGCGAGGAATTGACGCTCTCGGCGGCGTTGAACAAGCTTTCTGATGCGGACCGCAATGTGCGTGAGGCCGCAGGCAAGGCTGTGGGCGAGGCCATGGCGCGGAACGTGAAACTGTTCTCACTTATTACCAACACCCTGGCGAAGGATAAGGAGATTGACGATAACTGGCGTCATTATCCCAATCCCGCCGCATTCCGCAACCGTGCCAATATGGTGGAGGATGAGGTGGTGGCGGCGCTAAAAGCTGCCGTAAAAGCCTCTTACGCGAGGTTGGCACACCGCTATTACGCCATGAAAGCCAAGTGGCTGGGATTGGAAAAATTAGAGTATTGGGACCGCAATGCCCCATTACCCGGCGATGACAGCCGCGCCATTTCCTGGAGTGAGGCAAAAAATGTGGTTGTGGGCGCTTACAGGGCCTTTAGTCCTGAACTGGCCGAAACCATCAAGCCGTTTTTCGACAAGCATTGGATTGACGCGGCGCCACGGCACGGCAAAGCCGGTGGTGCGTTCTCGCACGCCACAGTGCCTTCCGCGCATCCATACGTACTGATGAATTATCATGGCCGCACGCGCGACGTGATGACGCTCGCGCATGAGCTGGGGCATGGCGCGCACCAGGTGCTGGCGGCCAAGCAAGGTTATCTGATGGCCAGTACGCCTCTCACCTTGGCTGAAACCGCCAGCGTGTTCGGCGAGATGCTCACATTCCGTTCGCTGCTGAACGCCGAGACCAGCAAGCAGCATAAGCGTATCATGCTCGCGGGTAAGGTGGAAGATATGCTGAATACAGTGGTTCGGCAGATTGCCTTCTATGATTTTGAACTAAAACTGCACGAAGAGCGCCGTCAGGGGGAGTTATTGCCTGATCGCATCAGTGAAATTTGGTTGGAGATGCAGACAGAAAGCCTGGGGCCCGCCTTCCACTTCGCCGGCGAGTATAAGTATTTCTGGGCTTATGTGCCGCATTTCATTCACACGCCCTTTTATGTGTATGCCTATGCGTTTGGTGATTGCCTGGTGAATGCGCTTTACGCGGTTTACCAAGATACGCCAGACAAGGACGATTTCCGCATGAAGTATAAGGAAATGCTCGCCGCAGGCGGAACAAAACGGCACCAGGAGTTGCTGGCGCCGTTTGGGCTGAATGCAGCCGATCCACAATTCTGGCAGAAAGGACTCGACGTTATTTCTGGCTTTATAGACGAGCTTGCCGCCGAATGACCGCGCGCGAGACCAGTATGTTTGGCGAGGTGCGGCGCCTTGCGCGCACCTCGGGCGCGGTGGGTGGCATTGCCGCGCGGATTGCGGGTGAAAAGGTTTTTGGCATCAAGACCGATCAGGCGAAGCATGCCGAGGATCTTAAATCTGTCCTGGGCGGGCTGAAAGGCCCTATGATGAAGGTGGCGCAATTTCTCTCCACCGTGCCCGATGCGCTGCCGCCCGAATATGCCGCGCAGCTTGCGGAGCTGCAGGCCAATGCTCCCCCCATGGGTTGGCCATTTGTCCGCCGCCGCATGGCTGGCGAGCTGGGGCCGGGTTGGGAGACAAAATTCAAATCCTTCAGCCGCGAGGCTCTTGCGGCCGCCAGCCTGGGCCAAGTGCATCATGCTACCTTGCCCGATGGCCGGGAAGTAGCGGTCAAGCTGCAATATCCCGATATGCCGAACATCGTCGAGGCTGATTTGCGCCAGGTGAAGCTGGCCATGGCCGTATATAAGCGCATGGATAATGCCATTATCCAGGACGAGATTTATGTGGAGCTGTCCGAGCGTTTACGCGAGGAGCTGGACTACACGCGGGAGGCGGCGCAGATGCGCCTTTACGCAGCGATGCTGCGGGATGTGCCAGATGTAAATGTTCCAGCGCCGATCCCGGATTACACCACCAAACGGCTGATAACCATGAGCTGGTTGAATGGTTATAGCTTCAAGGCGTGGCTGGAGCAGAACCCAAGCCAGGAGCAACGCAACAGGCTGGCGGCGGCTTTGTTCAGGGCGTGGTATATTCCTTTCTACCGCTATGGCATCATTCATGGTGATCCGCATTTGGGCAATTATCAGGTCAGTGAAAGCGGTGCCCTGAACCTGCTCGATTACGGCTCCATCCGTGTCTTTGAATCGAAATTTGTCGCGGGTGTGCTGGAACTCCATGCCGCCGTGCGGGATAATGATTTTTCCCGCGCCGCGCATGCCTACGATATCTGGGGGTTCAAAGGCATTACCGGGGAGCAGGTTCATGTTCTCAATGACTGGGCGCGCTTTCTCTATGAGCCGCTGATTCAGGATCGTATCCGCCCCATCCAGGAAGGAAACAGCACGGAATTTGGCCGTGAGGTGGCGCAGAAGGTCCATGCCGGGCTCAAGCGCACCGGTGGCGTCCGTCCGCCGCGCGAATTTGTTCTCATGGACCGTTCCGCTATCGGCCTGGGCGGGGTTTTTATGCGCTTGGGTGCCGAGCTCAACTGGGCAAAGCTGTTTCACGAGACGGTCGATGATTTCAACGAAGCCGCCCTGATGGCCCGGCAAGAGGATGCCTTGCAGGCGGCTGGTGTTCCCAGGCCCAGATAAGCAACGGAAATATTGACAATGGCGATTTTGAGCAACGGCTTTTTCCGCTCAGGCTTTTATGCCCGGGCCTATCGTAAACTTTTACACACAATATACGTGAACGATCTTTGGCTCGAATTGCGTCTGCGCGCCAAGCGTGAGGCAGTGGACTATATCATCGCCAATATGGGCGAAGCCATGGTGCTGTCCGACCGGTATGACCTGCTGAAATTCGCATTTGCCCGCGCGCCGAAAGACGGCCTGGTCGTTGAATTTGGCGTTGCCAAAGGTGCTTCGCTGCGCCTGTTGGCCAGCTTAACGGATCGTACTGTACATGGGTTTGATAGTTTTGGCGGTCTGCCCGAGGATTGGGCGGGGACCAGGGAGCAAACAGGCGCTTTCACCGCCAGGGGGAAACTGCCGAAGGTGCCAGGCAATGTGGAGTTGCATCCTGGCTGGTTCGACCAGACCCTGCCAGGCTTTACCATTGCCAACCCGGGGGCATGTGCCTTTATCCATATAGATTGTGACATTTATACAAGCACGGTCACAATTTTTGAGGCGCTGCGCGATCGTATCCGGCCGGGTACTGTCATCGTATTTGATGAGTATTTCAATTATCCCGGCTGGCGCGGGCATGAATACAAGGCTTTTCAAGAGTTTATAAGTAGAGTCGGCTTATCCTACCGCTATATCGGCTTTGCGGGTGAGAAAGGTCATGTCGCTGTCACGATAGTTTAGCGGGATTCGGCCATAATCTTTTCATCATGGTTGCATTATGGGTTGCCGCCGTTTAGTGGCAGCGCAGTGTTGAATGAATGCCGGGCTTCCATCATGGTTCCCTGGCAATGGGGTAGAACTAAGGGAACGGTAGATGCGTCTCGCGGTATTGAAAGAGCGCCGTGCGGGTGAGGCCCGCGTAGCGGCTACACCGGATACGGTGAAAAAATTGATCGGGTTGGGGATCAGCGTCGCGGTAGAGGCCGGTGCCGGCGTGGCGGCCGCCATTTCGGACCAGGATTTTGCCGCTGCGGGTGCCGAGATTGCCGCTGACGCGGCTGCTGCCCTGGCTGGCGCCGGGGTTTTGTTTGCCGTGCAGGCGCCAGATGAGGCTGCCCGCGCTCTGCTCGCGCCAGGTATGCTGCTGATCGGCACCATGAATGCCGCAGCCGATGCCGCCCTTCTGCCCGCGCTGGCCGCGGCCAAGGTCGATGCCGTTGGGCTGGAGATGCTGCCGCGTATCACCCGCGCGCAGAGCATGGACGTGCTGTCTTCTCAGGCGAATCTCGCCGGCTATCGTGCTGTTATCGAGGCTGCAGGGGCATTCCCTCGTGGTTTTCCCCTTATGATGACTGCCGCCGGCACCGTGCCGCCAGCGCGCGTGTTTGTTATTGGCGCGGGTGTCGCAGGCTTGCAGGCCATTGCCACGGCGCGCCGCCTGGGGGGAATTGTCTCAGGTACGGATGTCCGTCCCGCAGCCAAGGAAGAAATCAAGTCGCTCGGCGCCACCTATATAGGTGTAGATGACGAAGAATCCTCCAAGCAGACTGGCCCCTATGCGGGACAAATGTCTGAGGAGTTCCGTAAAAAACAGGCTGACCTGATGCTCAGCACCGTGGCCAAGAACGATATTGTCATCTGCACTGCCTTGGTGCAGGGCCGCAAGGCACCAGTTATCGTTACCTCCGAAATGGTTGCGGGGATGAAGTCCGGCAGCATTATCGTGGACCTCGCGGCGGATTCGGGTGGAAATTGTGCCGAAACCGTGCCAGGCGAGATCATCACCACAGCCAATGGTGTGACCATCATCGGCCACCGCAACTGGCCCGCGCGCATCGCCGTGGCGGCAAGTCAGCTCTACGCGCGTAATCTGCTGACTTTCCTCACCACCTTTTGGGACATGGATGCAAAAACGCCGAAGTTGACCGAGACTGACGATCTGATCAAGGGCGCGCTGCTCACCAAGGGCGGCGAGATTGTCCACCCCATCTTCAAGCCTGCCGCGTAAGAGAGGAGCAGAGCCATGACCCCAGCCGATCTCGCCGCGCAGGCGGCGAACCTTGCCCATCAGGCCTCCATTTTGGCCCAGAATGCTGCGGGCGTTGCCGCCGTGGCGGCGCAAAATGCCCCTCCTGCCGCACCTTTTGTTTATCTTTTCAGCATCTTCGTGCTGGCAGTGTTTGTCGGTTACTACGTGGTATGGAACGTGACACCGGCGCTTCATTCTCCGTTGATGGCCGTTACCAATGCCATCTCATCCGTTATTATCGTTGGCGCGATGCTGGCCACCGGGTTGCATGGAAGCACTGTGGCGCATGTGTTCGGTTTTATCGCTGTGGTGCTTGTCAGCGTTAACATTTTTGGCGGCTTCGCGGTGACCAACCGCATGCTGTCCATGTTCAAAAAGAAGTAAGGCGCCCGCCCCATGAATGAGTCATTCACCTCGTTTGCATATCTTGTCGCGGCGGTCCTGTTCATCCTGGCCCTGCGCGGCTTGTCTCACCCCACCACGTCCCGCCGCGGCAATATGCTGGGCATTACCGGTATGGTCATCGCCATTTTCGCGAGCTTCGCACATGGCGGCATGACATTGGGGGGCAGTGTACTGATCCTGCTCGGCATTGCCATTGGCGGCGCCATTGGTCTTGTCGTGGCGCAGAAGATCAAAATGACGGCGTTGCCGCAGCTTGTTGCCGCGTTTCACTCTCTGGTTGGCCTGGCCGCCGTGTGCGTCGCTGCTTCCGCGCTCAATGCGCCGGAGAGCTTTGGCATTGGCACGTTGCACCATATCCATCTCGAAAGCCTGGTTGAGATGTCAATCGGCCTTGCCATCGGTGCCGTCACCTTTACCGGCTCGCTCATCGCCTTCGCTAAGCTGCAGGCTTTGATGAAAGGCACGCCGATCACCTTCCCTGGCCAGCATCAACTCAACGCGGGCATCGGTATTGCAATCATTGTCCTGGTCATTGCTTTTGTTGCATCCGGCGGCAGTTTCGCTCTGTTCGGCATAATTGCCCTGCTGGCGTTGGCGCTTGGCTTTCTGCTCATCATCCCCATTGGTGGTGCGGACATGCCGGTGGTTGTCTCCATGCTCAACTCCTACTCAGGCTGGGCGGCATGCGGTATCGGCTTCACCATTGGCAACCTCGCGCTCATTGTTACCGGCGCGCTGGTCGGTTCCTCGGGTGCTATTCTGTCCTACATCATGTGTAAGGGCATGAACCGCTCCATCATCAACGTCATCGCCGGTGGCTTTGGTGCTACGGGAGATGCCGCGGTGGCTGGTCCGGGCGCTGGTGACAAGGGCGTAAAGATCGGTTCCGCCGAAGATGCGGCTTTTATCATGAAGAATGCTTCAAAGGTCATTGTTGTGCCGGGTTACGGCATGGCCGTAGCGCAGGCGCAGCACGCTCTGCGCGAGATGGGGGATCTGCTGAAGCAAGATAACGTTGAGGTTAAGTACGCCATCCATCCCGTGGCGGGCCGTATGCCTGGGCATATGAACGTGCTGCTGGCCGAAGCCAGTGTGCCGTACGACGAGGTGTTCGAACTGGAGCAGATCAACAACGAATTCTCCACGGCTGACGTGGTGTATGTAATCGGCGCCAACGACGTGACCAACCCAGCGGCCAAGACCAACCCAGCCAGCCCGATTTTCGGCATGCCCATCCTCGAGGTGGACAAGGCCAAGACCGTGCTCTTCGTGAAGCGCTCGATGGCGTCCGGTTATGCCGGCGTGGAGAACGAATTGTTCTTCCGCGACAATACGATGATGCTCTTCGGCGATGCCAAGAAGATGACTGAGGAAATCGTCCAGTCCTTGGGACATTAAAACCAAAAGGCCGGGGTAAAACCCGGCCTTTTTATTATCCCCTGCCTTTGCGCAGGGTGAGGATGGACCACGCGCCGTCAATTATATGGTGCTCAAGATGCAGCCCCGCGCGCCGGTGCGCTGAGAGCACCCAGTTCACCTGCGTGTTCAAAAGTCCGGCCAGAATGGCCACGCCGCCCGGGGCCAGCTTGCCGCCAAGCTGGTGTGCCATGGCACAGAGCGGGCGTGCCAGAATATTGGCGAAAACCAAATCATACGGTGCTGCCCGGGTAATGCGTTTGTCAATCCATCCATCGGCGCGGATGGCGCGCACGAACCGGGCCTGCTGGTTGACCCGCGCATTGCTGTTTGCAACGCGCGCGGCGCGGAAATCTATGTCGCTGGCCAGAACCTTGCGGTGCAGCAGCTTGGCCGCCGCAATGGCCAGAATCCCCGAGCCGGTGCCGAGGTCGAGAATGCGCTGGGGGTGATGATATTTCACAAGCCGTTCGAGTGCCACGAGGCATCCGCGCGTGGAATTATGTTCGCCGGTACCGAAGGCGATTCCCGCGTCCAGTGTCAGCGTAATCCGCCCCGGCGCGGGCGGGGCCGTGATATGCGTGCCCCGGACAACAAAACGCTCGCCGATAAACTGTTCCGGAAAAGCCGCCTGTGTGCGCGCCAGCCAGCCCGCCACGGGTACCAGTTCGCGTGAAACGCCTGGGCTGAAGCCGGTAAGCATCTCCGCCAGCAGTAGCGCCGCGCTCAATTCCTCTTCATGGGTTCCGCGTTCTTTCACACCTTGCAAATCCCATTCGTTGGTATCCTCATCGTGATAAAAAGACACAGCCTGACAGATGCTGCTCAGCGCCGCCTCGAAATTCTCCATGACCGAAGCTGGTACGCGCAGCGAGATGCAATCGAGCAATTCAGTTGTCATGGCGTTCCACAAAGCGGCTCAGCACGCGCTTTTCTCCGGATTGTTCAAAATTAATATCAAGCTTGTCGCCATCGGCAGCAATAACGCGGCCATAGCCGAATTTTTCGTGAAAGACGCGTGTGCCGGTGGGAAGCTGGTCTTCCGGTGGCACATAAGCGGGTTTTTCACGCCGTGCCTGCACGGGGAAATGCGCTATCCCCAAAGCTGGCCGCTGTGGCAGGGCGGAGCCGCTATGCCGTACGGCCTCTTCAGGAAGTTCATCGATAAAGCGGCTAGGAATGCTGGATTGCCACGTAGCATAAATGCGCCGGTTGGCGGCGTGGCTGATAATGGCGTGATGCCGTGCCCGCGTAATGCCCACATAGGCAAGCCGCCGCTCCTCCTCCAAGCTTTTATTCCCGCCTTCATCCAGCGCGCGCTGGTTGGGGAACACGCCTTCCTCCCAGCCGGGCAGAAAAACGGTGTCGAATTCCAACCCCTTTGCGCCGTGCAGCGTCATCATGGAGAGCTTGTCGTTCCCCGCCTTTTCCTCCGTTTCCGTCACCAGAGCCACATGCTCAAGAAATTCGGGAAAAGTCTCGAAATCTTCCAGCGCGCGCACCAGTTCCTTCAAATTCTCCAGCCGCCCTGGCGCGTCGGGCGATTTATCGGCCTTCCACATGGCCACGTAACCGGACTCATCCAATATAGCTTCCAGCGCCGCAACCGGTCCGCGTGCGGCGGCAAGCTGCCGCCAGGTGCCGAATCCCTCAAGCAAGGCCCGCATTGCCTCACGCAATTTACCTTTGAAGCCGCCTTCCGCCACCAGCTTCTCTGCCGTTGCGTAGAGCGGCAGGCTGGCGGCGCGCGCGGCCTCGTGCAACGTGCGCATCGCGCCATCGCCAGCCCCGCGCTTGGGCACATTTATAATCCGTTCAAATGCCAGATCATCCGCCGGTTGCGCCACCACGCGAAGGTAGGCGATGGCATCGCGGATTTCCGCGCGCTCGTAAAACCGCAATCCACCGATAATCCGGTATGGAATCCCCAGCGTCAGCAGACGGTCTTCAAAGGCGCGCGTCTGAAACCCCGCCCGCACGAGAATGGCGATTTCTGAAAGCCTGTGCCCGCTGCGCCAAAGTGCTTCCACGCGCTTACCCACCATCTGGGCCTCTTCTTCCGAGTCCCAGACGGCCATAACCTCCACCGGTTCGCCCGCGGCGTTGTCTCGCCCGGCATGCAGCGTCTTGCCCAGCCGCCCTTCGTTATGCGCGATAAGGTGCGAGGCCGCTTCGAGGATGGGAGAAGAAGAACGGTAATTTGCCTCCAGCCGCACAATCTTCGCACCCGGAAAATCGCGCTCGAATTTCAGAATGTTCTCAATCTCGGCGCCGCGCCAGGAGTAGATGCTCTGGTCGTCATCCCCCACGCAACAGATATTCTTGCGTGCCTGGGCCAGCAACCGCAGCCAGTAATATTGTACCAGGTTCGTGTCCTGGTACTCATCCACCAGAATATAGCGGAACATGCGCTGGTAGGTTTGCAGCACCTCGTCATCTGTTTTCAGCAGATGCACCATCAGCAGCAGCAAATCGCCGAAATCCACCGCATTCAACGCGCGCAGCCGGTCCTGATAGGCTGCGTACAGAGCCTCGGCGCGGCCGCCGGCAAAATCGCGGGAATCGCTGGCCGGAATCTGCCCAGGCATATAGCCTTTGTCTTTCCAGCGCTGAATCTGCGCCATCAGCGCATTGGGCGGCCAGCGTTTGGTGTCGATCCGCGCCGTTTCCATAACCTGCTTCAGCAGCCGCATCTGGTCATCGGTATCAAGGATGGAAAAGCTGCTGGTCAGCCCCACACGCTCGGCAAAGCGCCGCAGCATACGCGCGGCCAGTGCGTGGAAAGTGCCGAGCCACAACCCCTCCACGGGCTGACCCAGGATCTTGGCCACGCGCTCACGCATTTCCCGTGCCGCCTTGTTGGTGAAGGTGACGGTGAGAATCTGGTTGGGAAAGGCTTTGCCGCTCAGCAGAATATGCGCGAAGCGGGTGGTCAGCACGCGCGTTTTGCCCGTGCCCGCGCCGGCCAGCACCAGCACCGGCCCGTCGGTTGCCTCTACAGCCTCGCGCTGCGCCTGGTTCAGCCCGGCGAGATAATCGTTCATGCGGCTTGCGGCTTCACCCCGAGAATACGCGCGATGGCATAGACGAGGTCGGGGCGGTTGAGCGTGTAGAAATGGAATTCGTCGATGCCGTTGGCCTGGAGGGTTCGCACCTGTTCCGATGCCGTGGCCGCCGCTACCATGCGCCGCGTTTCAACGTCGTCATCCAGCCCTTCGAACAGCGAGGCCATCCATTTTGGCACCGAGGTGCCGCAGGCGGCGCAGAATTTCGCGGCCTGCGCGAAATTGGTAACGGGCATGATTCCTGGCACGATAGGCGCCTTGATCCCGGCGGCCAGCGCACGGTCGAGGAAGCGAAGGTAGGTGCCGTTATCGAAAAACACCTGGCTGATCGCTCGCGTTGCCCCGGCATCTAGTTTGCGTTTCAGGTTATCCAGGTCCGCCTCGGGGCTTGCCGCTTGCGGGTGGGTCTCCGGGTAGGCGGCTACCGTAATCTCGAAATCGGCCACGCGCCGTAGCCCTGCCACCAGGTCGGCGGCGAAGGCATAGCCGCCAGGGTAGGGGGTACAGGCTTCGCCCCCCGGCGGGTCGCCGCGCAGGGCGACTATGTGCTTAACCCCTGCCTCCCAGTAACGCTGCGCCACGTCGTCCACGGCCCCGCGCGTAGCCCCCACGCAGGTTAGGTGGGCGGCGGGTGTCAGGCTGGTTTCCCGTATAATGCGCAACACGGTAGCATGGGTCCGCTCCTGCGTGCTGCCCCCCGCGCCATAGGTAACGGACACAAAACTTGGGCGCAGCGTGCCTAAACGCTCGATGCAGGCCCAAAGCTGGGTCTCCAGGGTTGGGGTCTTGGGCGGGAAAAATTCGAACGAAATGGCGGGCGGCGCGATACCCTCCCGCTCTGGCAGCGGCGCGATGCGCGTGCCAGAAGCCCAGCGTTCCAAAGTGTCGCGAAGGGGGGAATGGGTCATGTGCGGCTCCGTTGGATGGGTTAGGTGACAGGGTGGGCGTTATTCCGCAAGGGCCTGCCCTGCGGCAGGCGGAAAGGTCAGGGTGTTGGAATCCATGTTGAACAAGCTGTAAGGAGCATCACATAGACAAGGCATCCACCGGGGGGTGGGCCGTTGCAGGAGGCAGGATAAGTGGTGGAGAAGACCAAAACAACGCTCAAACGCGGGTTGCGGCGCAGGCTTGCTAGCGTGGTGCCGTGCCTTCTGCTCGCTGTAGGCATTTCTGGCTGCGCCACGCCCCCGCCAAGGGCCGATACGGCTGATTATCAGGCTTACAAGCAGCTTAACGATCCGATGGAGCCGGCCAACCGGTTCTTCTATAGGGTTAATAACGTATTAGATACCTATTTCATGAAGCCGGTGGCCCAGGGTTATGTGTATGTAACGCCCCAGGTTTTCCGTACCCATGTCAGCTATTTCACCATGAATATTGGCGAGCCGGCGCGGATGCTCAATTTCATGGCGGAAGGCATGCCGCGCGATGCGGGCACCGCCTTCATGCGTTTTCTTATTAACTCCACTGCCGGTATTGGCGGTATTTTCGATCCCGCCGCAGCCCTTGGCTATAAGGAGACGGATACCGATTTCGGCCTGACCCTGGCCATCTGGGGCGTGCCTCCTGGTCCCTACCTGTACCTGCCGGTATTTGGTCCATCAGGTGCCCGGGACGTGCTGAACTTGCCGGTCTCATACTTTTTAACACCGATGGCGGCGGCGCCCGCGAGCGATGCGCTAACCGATTTCACAGATGCTGAAACCGGCCTGGATCTTGTAAATACGAGAGCGAACTACCTGGCGCCAATCGACCAGGTGAAGGCGACGGCGCTCGACCCCTATGCCACATTCCGGAGCCTTTATCGCCAATCTCGTGCCTCACAAATCCAGCAGATCTACACAAACGACGGCCAGACGCCCCCCGCCTGGACGCAACCGAAGCAGCCATAATCGCATAAAGGAGCCTGACAGAGTATGTATCTACGCCGCTTTATTTTAGGGGCTGTGGCTGTTGCCCCCATGCTGTTGGCCATTGGCACTCCAGCCCATGCCGATACAATCCCGCCAGATGCGGCCAAGGCCTTCATCAACCAGTCAGGGCAAAAGCTCATGGCCATTGTCAACGGCTCATCCAGCCAGACGGCCAAAAGCGAGGCGCTACGTCAACTGGTGGACCAGATTGTCGCGGTGGACCGAGTGGGTCATTATGTGCTCGGCCGTTATGTTAACGTTGCCACGCCCGGGCAGTACCAGGAGTTTCTGGGATTGTTCCATAAGCTCCTGGCATACAACATCACCTACCAGATCAACGCCTATAAGAATATCTCCTTTACGGTGAACAGTGCCACGCCAGAGGGGGACGACATGGTGGTGGACACAACCATCACCACGCCGGATAAGCCGCCGGCAGATGTGGGCTGGGCTGTGGACGAGATTGATGGGCAGCCAAAGATTGTCGATGTCATCGTGGCTGGCACCTCGTTGCGGATCACCACCCGCAATGATTATGCCTCGGTCATTACCGATAATGGTGGTCAAGTCTCTGCCCTGCTTACGGCCATGCAGCACCAGATCAAGAAGCTCGCGGCCGTTCAGTAAGGTGCCGTGCTCAGGGGCTTGCGGCCCCTGAGCCATCGCCCGGCGCCTGAGCACTCGCGGCTGGCCCGTTTTCCAGCGCGGTCCAGTCGAGGGGGGGTAAATCCTCAACTTTGGTCCCGTTCAGCAGGATTCCATTTTGGCCATAGGCAACATGCAGGGTGAGAACCTGCCCATCGGTAGCGCTGGTGGTGAGGTAGCTCGAATATTTCCCCTCGATCGTGCCGATGCTCTGCTGTAATTGCGGGTAGGCCGTGGTGAGCGCGGCAACAAAGCTGTCGAGGTGATCTACGGTCACCGCGGCCGTGCCATTGGGCTGGGCTTTGTTGTCAAACGCCACATCCGCCGTTGCGTTCAGCGTGCTTGGGCCAATGGCCAGTTGCAGGCTGGCATTGGCCTTGCCCCCTTTTTGCGCCCAATCATGTAGCGTGGCCATCAGCAATTTGCGCTTTGCATATGTGTTCTGGGGTGTGGTGTAGAGATGTTGCATAAAACTGGCCCAGCTAGCAGGGCCCGACAGGGTGATATCGAGCGCGGCATTGGATAGGCGGCCGCCGAACGGCACATTCCATTTGGCGGCAACCCAGGAGGGAATGGCGAGGTTTTCGAGCCGGTCTTTAAGGGCCAGGGCGGTTTGGTCCGGCCCCGCGGCGTTGCGCCAGGACTCCCGCATGGCTAAATGGCCAATTGTTAACACCTGAAAGCTGCTATCGGCTGAAATAGCAACATCCCGCATCTGCACCGTCTGGCTTGTCAGGGGGTAGGCGTTGCGGTTGAATAGGGCCAGCGGGTCAACTCCGGCGCGTGCGGCAATACCGCCGAAGGAGATGTTGATTGTGCCTTCCGGGAAGGCGATGTCCAGCCGGCGGGGCAACCCGATATTCAGGATATTGGGGTTAAAAGCGCTAAGCGAGAGGCGTAATTGTGCTTCGCTGATGATGATGGGCGCCGCCGAGCCGGGCATTTGCAGGTTCCAGCGCAGGTCGTGCAGCGTGGCTGACGCTGCTAAAGGGTCGTGACCCGTCGTTATATTGTCGTAGGTGAGGGTGCTGCTGCCATCGGCGGTTGTATGCCCGGCGGCATAGCTTACCAGCATGTCCCGCAGCCGTTGTTGCGCGTACCACCATGTACCGCCCCAGGCAACGGCCAGAACCAGAACAATGCCTGCAACCCACCGCGCCATGTTCCGCATTATAAGTCCTTTGCAAATTGAATTTCCTTACCTTTCTGCCCCACCCTTGACCATTGGCCAAGTGTGCGCGCTTTTGCGGTCTCATGAAGATATTTGACGATTGGCGCGGTCTCCCACCCGCCGCGCGCGGTGCCAGCGTCGCGCTGGGTAATTTCGACGGCGTGCATCTGGGGCACGCCGCGGTGCTAGGTGCCGCCCATGCCGGGCGCCCGGACGCGCCGCGTGCCGTGCTTACTTTCGAGCCGCACCCGCGGGCCTTTTTTCGCCCGCAGGACCCACCCTTTCGCCTGACCCTGGCCGCCGAGCGCGCCGCGGCGCTGGAGGCCCTAGGGGTGGATATACTTTATCAACTGCCGTTTGACGCCAGCCTGTCCTACCTGTCGGCCGAGGCTTTCATTGCCGAAATTCTGCACGAGGGGCTAAGCGCGGTTCACTTGGCCTGCGGCGCCGATTTCGCCTTCGGCCATCGGCGGGGCGGAGATGTGTCTTTACTGGCGTCTCGTGCCGGAGCGCTGGGCATGGGGCTGAGTATCGTGCCGGCGGTGGCAGATGCCGAAGGCCCAATCTCCGCTACCCGCATCCGCCGCTTACTGCAGGATGGCTACCCGGAACGCGCTGCCCGCCTGCTCGGCCGGCCGCATACAATTCGCGGCAAGGTTATGCACGGTGATGCGCGAGGCCGGACGATTGGCTTTCCCACCGCCAATATCCCCCTGGGCCAGCATCTGGAGCCTGCCCGAGGTGTTTATGCGGTCACCAGCACTATAAACGGCACTGTGGTGAAAGGGGTGGCCAATATCGGCCAGCGCCCCACTGTGGGCGGGACAGAATCCCGGCTGGAGGTGCATTTCTTCGATTTATCCGCCGATCTTTACGGCCAGGAACTCTCCATCGCCCTGCATCGCTTCATCCGCGAGGAGCGTAAATTCGAAGGCCTGGATGCGCTCAAGGCACAAATTGCCGAGGATGCCGCCCAGGCCCGGGCGCTGCTTGACGCTACGCCACCTCCACCCCCATACTCTGCGCCATGACCGGCATGTTTCCCGCGCGAATTATTCGGCCGTCCCAGGCTTAACGGGCTCCTGCGCCGCCGCGCGCGTTCAACTTTCAATTTCTGCCGGGTTTACGCCGATGACCGATAAAGTAACCGACTATAAATCCACAGTCTTTCTGCCACGCACAGAATTTCCCATGCGTGGAGAACTGCCCCTGCGCGAGCCAGAGATGCTCAAGCGCTGGGAAGATATGCGCCTATGGGCCCGGCTGCGCGCGGCGGGGCAGGGGCGTGAGAAATTCGTCCTGCACGATGGTCCGCCTTATGCCAACGGCAACCTGCATATTGGCCACGCGCTCAACAAGATTCATAAGGACGTCATCAACCGCGCCCAGCAGATGGCGGGTAAGGATGCCGATTACATCCCCGGCTGGGATTGCCATGGCTTGCCCATCGAATGGAAGATCGAGGAGCAGTACCGCGCCAGGAAGAAGGATAAGGACCAGGTGCCGGTGCTGGAATTCCGCAAGGAATGCCGCGATTACGCGCAGCACTGGCTGAATGTTCAGGCCGAGGAATTTAAGCGCCTGGGCGTGGCGGGCGACTGGGCCAACCGCTACGCCACCATGGATTTCGCCTCCGAGGCCGCCATCGCCGGCGAGGTGGGCAAGTTCCTGCTCAATGGCGCGCTCTACCGTGGCCTGCGCCCGGTTATGTGGAGCCCGGTGGAGAAAACCGCCTTGGCCGAGGCCGAGGTGGAGTATTACGAGAAGAAAGATACCGCGATCTATGTCCGTTTCGCCGCCACGGCGGCGGAAACCGGCGATTTCGCGGGAGCCTCCATCGTCATATGGACCACAACGCCCTGGACCATCCCTGGCAATCGCGGCCTCGCCGCCGGGCATGAGCTGGATTACGTGCTCTTCAGCGTGGATGCGGTAGGGGCTGAGAGCCTGGCCGTTCCGGGCGAAAGGCTGATTGTTTCGCAGGAATTGCTGGGGGATGTCTGCTCCAAAACCGGCATTACCGCGCATACCGTGCTTTCCACATTCAAGGGCCGCGCGCTGGAGGGTAAACGCTTCTACCACCCGTTGGCGCCGGTGGATGGGGGCTATGATTTCAGCGTGCCGGTCATGCTGGGTGAATTTGTCACCATGGAGGCGGGTACGGGCATTGTCCACATGGCGCCAGGCCATGGCGAAGATGATTTCGTGCTGTGCAAGGCGCATGGCATCCCCGTGCCGGATACCGTGGCGGATGACGGCACATACTATCCCTCCGTGCCGCTATTCGGCGGGTTGCATGTTTACAAGGCTGCCGACCCTGTCTGCAAATGCTTGCAGCAGGCAGGTGCCCTATTGCAGCGGAATGAGTTCATGCACTCCTACCCGCATAGCTGGCGCTCAAAGGCCCCGCTCATTTACCGCGCCACGGCGCAATGGTTCATCCGTATGGATGGCGAGACAGAAATCCGCGCCAAATCGCTCGCCGCCATCGAAGCCACGCATTTCGTGCCGGCAATTGGCCGCAACCGCATCCGCTCGATGGTCGAATCCCGCCCAGATTGGTGCATCTCCCGCCAGCGCGCCTGGGGTGTGCCCATCGCCATTTTTGTCGATAAACGCACGCACGAGCCGCTGCGCGACGTGGACGTGGTCAACCGCGTGGTGGAGATATTCACCAAGGAAGGTGCTGATGCCTGGTATATCCGCCCGGCTTCCGATTTCCTTGGCCCAGACCGCAACCCGGATGATTACGAGCAGATTTTCGACGTTGTCGATGTCTGGTTCGAATCCGGTTCCACCCATGCTTTTGTGCTTGAGGCGCGCGGCCTCCCCACGCCGGCCGATTTGTATCTGGAAGGTTCGGATCAGCATCGCGGCTGGTTCCAGGCCTCGCTGCTGGAAGCCGTCGGCACGCGCGGCGCGGCGCCGTTCAAGAGCATCGTCACGGATGGCTTCGTGCTGGATGAGCAGGGCCGTAAAATGTCGAAATCGCTGGGCAATGTCACCGCCCCGCAGGAAGTGAACGACAAATACGGCGCGGATATTCTGCGCCTCTGGGTGATGAATTCAGATGCGTCGGAGGATTTGCGCATCGGCCCGGAAATCCTGAAGCAGCAGGCTGAGCTTTACCGCCGCCTGCGCAACACGCTGCGCTGGATTCTCGGCTCGCTGGATGGGTTTACGGAAGCGGAACGGGTGTCTGAAGAACTGTTTCCTGGACTAGAAAAGTACCTGCTACATCAGTTGTGGTTAGTGAATCAGCGGCTCCAGTCGGCGGTAAAAACTCACGACTGGACGGGGGTTTACCCGGCCATTCATCACTTTTGCACGACAGATTTGTCGGCTTTTTATTTTGATATTCGTAAGGACACCCTTTACTGCGATGCGCCGTCTTCAAAGAAGCGGCAGGCATGCAGGAGCTTTCTCGATACGCTGTTTAAGTGCCTCGCTATGTGGTTGGCGCCTGCGCTGCCGTTCACTGCCGAGGAGGCGTGGGTCGCGCGATGCGGTGAGGATAGTTCGGTTCACTTGCAACTGTTTCCTGAAGTGCCTGAGTCTTGGAGGTCTGATGAACTCGCCGAGCGATGGTGGCAGATTCGGCAACAGCGCAGCAATTTTACTCAGTCGATAGAGAACCTCAGGCGAGAGCGTACTATTGGCTCCTCACTTGAAGTTGAGATTGCGGTCCACCCTGTCGTTAATCGGGGCTTGGATAGCAAGGAGGAATTGCTGACATCCGAAGAGTGGGCAGAGATCGCGATCGTCTCTCGCTTAGAATTTGATGCCTCTATCGAAGATGGCACGTTTAAGGTTTTCAAAGCCTCCGGCCAGAAGTGCGAGCGCTGCTGGCGCGTATTGCCCGAAGTGGGGCAGAGCGCCGCCCACCCCACGCTCTGCATACGCTGCTGCGAGGCAGTGAGCTGATGCGCCGCTTTATCGGCTTCGCCGTCGCCCTTCTCATCCTGGCCGCCGATCAGGGCAGCAAATACCTGGTTCTGCACCAGTTGCATCTGTGGGATGGCCATGTGCTGGTGGTGCTGCCGGTGCTCGATTTCGTGCTGGTCCGGAACCACGGCATTACCTTCGGCATGCTGGCAGGCACGGCGAGCAAGGTGATTCTCGCTGCGGGCGCTTCCATTGTCGTGCTGGGTCTGTTCGTCTGGTTGTGGCGCACCAAGAGCTGGCTGGTTACCCTCGCCGTGGGCGCCATAGCCGGTGGTGCCATAGGTAACGTGCTGGACCGGCTGCGCTACGGTGCCGTGGTGGACTTCATCCATGTGCATATCGGCTCTATTGCCTACCCTTGGGTGTTCAATGTGGGAGATTCCGCCATTGTCTGCGGCGTTATCGCGCTTATGCTGGACAGCCTGTTCAGCAAGCCCCCCGTTGCGGCAAATGAGGGGGAAGGATAGGAAGGCCTCATGAACATGCACCGCGCCGCCGCCGCTTCCACGCTCGTCCTTGCCCTGGCCCTGGCTGGGTGCAGCGATGCCACCAAGAAAGAATTTGGTCTCGCGCCTAATCCGCCCGATGCCTTCCAGGTTGGCGTGCAGCCGCCTCTGTCTTTGCCCCCCGAGCTTGGCCAATTGCCACCGCCCAACCCTGGCGAGCCACGCCCGCAAACGGTTGACGCCGCCCAGCAGGGAGCCGCGGTCTTCCAGGGTGGCGCTTCCTCCTCCAGCGCGGCAATAACGCCTGGCGGGCAGGCCTTGCTGCAGGAGGCTGGCCCCACCCCGCCCGCCACCATCCGCGCCCAAGTAAACCAGGATGCATTGATCGCCAGCAAGCCGCCAGGGTTTGTCTCTGGCCTCATGGGCAGTGGCCCGGCTCCGGCGCCGGTGGTCAACGCCCCGGCCGAGCAGCAGCGCCTGCAGGAGAACGAGGCTCTCGGCCAGCCCGTAACCAACGGCACCACGCCTCAGCAGACGGATCAGAACAAAGGCTTGTTCGGCCGCTTCCTCGACCTATTCTAAAACACACTGTAATCCCTCCCGTTTGGTAACGTTTGCGGTCATACTGGCCCGGGCGGGTAGGGAGATTGCACCGGGATGGATGGAACAATCCAATTAGCACTGCGGGGGGTAAGCCGTGGCCTCCATCTTGCTGGCTATTTCACAGCCTTTGGAACCATGTTTCTGCAGGCGGCTTTCCTGCGCGGCGGCGCATTGCGGGGGATGAAACCTTTGGCCTGGGCCGGGTGCGGGATTGCGTTGCTGGCTGGTTGTGCCTGGTTCGTCCTGCAAGCTGCTTATTTTGCATCGGCACAAAATTTTACCGAAACCATCTCAGCTATTCCCGCCGTGGTGCAATATACCCGCTTTGGTGTCTTACTGCCGGGGCGCATGGCCGCACTTGTGCTGGCTACCTTACTGTTTCAGGCCAACAAGCCGCGCTGTGCAGCGCTTTTGGCGTTTTTTGGGGTGGCGGCTGAGGCATGGCTCGGGCATGGCGGAGCCATGCCTGGCCGTGTAGGGGGCGTACTGCTGGTAACCTCTATCCTGCATCTTGCCGCTGCAGCCTTATGGCTGGGCACTCTGCCTGCTTTGTTTCTGGCCGTGGCAAAATTGCCGGAGCCAGGCCTGCTGGTGCGCCGCTATTCGCCTTTTGGCATGAGCTGTGTTGCCGTGCTGCTCATGACGGCGCTGGTGCAATATGTCATCCTCATCGCCTGTCCGTCGGCATTGTTCGACTCGGGCTATGGCGCACTCGTCTTGGTGAAAACCATGCTGTTTGTGGCGCTCATCGCCATTGCGGCTTATAACCGGCTTAGCCTTGCCCCGGTATTGCCGGCCAGCCGGGGCGCCTTACGGCACGCCATTGGCGCCGAGATATTGCTGGGGCTTTTCGTTCTTATCGCGGCGGGGCTGTTATTACAATTTGGCCCGCCCGCTATGGCGCATGGTTAGGGCAGAATTTCGTCCATCCATAAATCCTCAGGCTTTTGCCGGGGCGTAATCAGCATCACCTGCCCATTATCAATCAGAACAGAGGCTGCGCGGGGGCGCGCATTATATGTGCTGCTCATCACGGCGCCGTAAGCGCCAGCATCGAGAATCGCTACCCGGGTGCCGGGGGGAAGGCTGGGCAATTCGCGGTCCTTGGCGAAACAATCCGCGCTCTCACATACTGGTCCCACGACATCGCCAGGGCTTACCGGTTCGTAGAATAGCGCTGGGTCCACCGGCAAAATACCATGCCATGATTCATATAAAGCCGGGCGCATCAGTTCATTCATCGCCGCGTCCAGCACCACGAAGCGCTTGCCCGCCTGCTTTTGCAGTACCACCGAGGCGAGTAGCAGCCCGGCAGGTCCCACCAGATAGCGTCCTGGTTCCAGCAGCAGCTTTACCCCAAGCCCGCCTACGGTCTGCTTCACCATGGCGGCGAAGGCGGCTAGGTTCATGCCTGGTTCATCGTGGTAGCCAATGCCGATGCCGCCGCCAAGGTCCAGAACCATCACCTCCAGCCCCTGTGCCCGCAGGGCCCGAACCATTTCCGCGGCCTTGGAATAAGCGGCGGCATAAGGAGCGGGCGACAGAATCTGGCTGCCGATATGCAACGCCAGCCCATGAATGACGATACCGGGCAAGGTGCTGGCACGGGCATAAAGGGCAGGGACATCCGCCGCCGGGATGCCGAATTTATTCTCCGCCAATCCGGTGGTTATTTTGGCATGGGTCCCGGCATTCACGTCCGGGTTCATCCGCAGCACAATGCTTGCCGTGCTGCCCAGGCGCGTCGCCAAGGCAGAGATCATCTCCAGCTCTTCCGCGCTTTCTACGTTAAACTGGCCAACCCCTTGGCTTAGCGCGGCTTCAATCTCTGCCGAGGCCTTGCCCACGCCGGAATAAACTATATCCTGCGCCGCAATTTTGGCCCGCTGCGCGCGCAAAAATTCGCCCAGGCTCACCACATCCGCTCCGGCACCGGCTTGGCGGAAAATATCGAGTATGGCCAGATGGTCGTTGGCCTTCACGGCGTAATGGATATGCACGGGCAGATCCTGTTGCCGGAAAGCATCCCGTAGCGCGGCAAAACGCGCCCGCATGCTGCCCGCACCGTAAACCCATACTGGCGTGCCGTACTGGTCCGCAATCGCGTTCAGCGGTACGCCCTCGAAGCATAGCCCATCCCGTGCATGCATCGAGAGGGCGGGGCGCGCCACCAGCAGGTCGCCCAGCCTGGGCTCGGGGCCCGTAAAAATGTCAGCCATGTTATTGCGCCGGGTAGGGGTGAGGGTAGGTAATATCCGCCGCAGGGCCAGGTGGCGTGGGCGCGCCACGGCGCCCGCACCCTGCTAGTGCCAGCACACACAGCATTGCCATGAACAGTCTCATTGCAGAGTCTCCAGCCAGCCAGATGCTGCTTTTGCCACATTTGCGGGCGCGGTGCCGCCATAAGAAGTCCGTGATGTTACCGATGCCTCTACCGTGAGCACGGCGAATATTTCCGCCGTGATGCGCGGTTCTATGCTCTGCATGTCCGCCAGGGAGAGGCTGGACATATCCACGCCTCGCTCCTCGGCCAGCCGCACCACGCGGCCAGTTACATGGTGAGCGTCGCGGAATGGCATTTTCAACACCCGGACCAGCCAATCGGCCAGGTCGGTGGCCGTGGCAAAACCGCTGCTGGCCAGGGCCGCCATGCGTTCCGTGTTGGCCTTCATGTCACGTACCATGCCCGCCGTGGCGGGCAGGCATAGGGTTATGGCGGCCACGGCGTCGAACACCGGCTCCTTATCTTCCTGCATATCCTTGGCATAGGCCAGGGGCAGCCCCTTCATCACGGTCAAAAGCCCCATCAACGCGCCAAAAATCCGGCCCGTCTTGGCCTTGGTCAGCTCCGCTGCGTCAGGGTTGCGCTTTTGGGGCATGATCGAGGAGCCAGTGGTAAAGGCATCGGAAAGCGTAATCAGCCGGTAAGGTGAGGAACACCAGATGATGATCTCCTCCGCAAAGCGTGAGAGATGCATCGCCATGATGGAAATCGCGGCAAGGAATTCCAGCGCGAAGTCGCGGTCGGACACGGAATCCAGAGAATTCGCCGTCGGCCGGTCAAAGCCCAGTGCCGCGGCGGTGGCAAAGCGGTCAATGGGGAAGGAGGTGCCGGCCAGCGCCGCCGCACCAAGCGGGCATTCATTCAGCCGCTTGCGCGCATCTTCCAGCCGCCCCGAATCCCGGTTCAACATCTCCACATAGGCCAGCAAATGGTGACCAAAGGTAACCGGCTGGGCTGTTTGCAAATGGGTGAATCCCGGCATGACTGTGCCCGCATGTTCCGCCGCGCGCTCAGCCAGGGCACGCATCAAATCCTTTACCTGCGCCAGAATGCCATCGATCTCGCCGCGCACATACAGGCGGAAATCGGTCGCCACCTGGTCGTTGCGGCTCCTCGCCGTGTGCAAACGTCTTGCCGCCTCGCCAATCCTTTCGGTCAGCCGGGCCTCGATATTGGTGTGGATATCCTCCAGTGCATCGGAGAGGGCACGTTGAGCAT
>JAKBCH010000089.1 GCA_021808055.1 Pseudomonadota bacterium
CCGGCTCGCCAACTGCTCCAACTGCAACTGCGCGGCGGGGCGCTGCGTATCCAGGCTCGCCAGCAGCACCTTCTTGCGCTCGCGGTTCTTCAACCGCAGCGCGATCTTGCCGGAGGTCGTGGTCTTGCCCGAGCCCTGCAAACCCACCATCAAAATCGGCAGCGGGGCAGGGGCGTTCATGTTCAGCGGCACCGTCATGCCGCCCAGCGCCTCGATCAGCGCGTCATTGACGATCTTCACCACCATCTGGCCGGGGGTGACGGAGCGCAGCACTTCCGCGCCCACCGCCTTCTCCCGCACCGTGGCGACAAAATCCTTCACCACCGGCAACGCCACGTCGGCATCCAGCAGCGCCAGGCGGATTTCCCGCAGCGCGTCGTTCACATCGGCTTCAGACAGCGCCCCGCGGCGGCGGAGCCTGTCGAAAATATCCCCGAATTTGCCCGACAGATTGTCGAACATGAGCAAGCCTCCGAACAACGCAAAACGCGCCGTGGTGCGAACCCTCGCAGCACGGCGGTTAATCTGGGGCAGGCTTTGCCCCCCTCAGCCCATCAAGTCAAGAGGTCCGCCGGGATACCGCCCTTACCCTCTCTGGTGAGGCGCCAAACCAGCGGTGGCAGGCGCGGGAAAACGGGCTCAGCTCCGCATAGCCCAAAAGCTGCGCAATGCCCGAAATGCTCAGATGCGGTTGCCGCAGATAACTTGCCGCCAGCGCCCGCCGCACATCCTGCACCGCCTCGGCATAGCTTAAGCCGAGATCATTCAGCCGCCTTTGCAGCGTCCAGCGCGCCAGGCCCAGCGCCTCCGCCACATCCAGTATCGGCGGCGAGCCGTCCGGCAGGCGGGAGCGTATTTCCGCCCGCACCCTGGCTTCCAGCGGCACCCGTCCATGCGGCAAACGGCGGCGGTAGGCTTCGGCCGCCAGCCGCGCGAACCGCCCGGCATCTGCCCCCTTCATCCGGCGCGAGAGGTCGCCGGGGCTGAACACGATGGCATTGGTCCGCTGGCCGAAAAACACCGGCGCGCCAAACACTTCTTCATGCGTGGCCCGCTCCTCTGGCTCGGGATGCTCAAACTGCACCTCAACCGGGCGAAAGCCTGTGCCATACGCCTCCCGCAGCAAATTCTGGAACATCGCGATGGTCAGCTCCGCATCCTGCCTTCGCTCGAAAATCCGCCAGTCCAGAATTCGGTATTCCAGCCGCAGAAACTCCCCCTCCGCCACCAGCCGGGCCTCGCTCGCCTCCTGGTGCAAGGGGAATAAATCCGTGAATTGCCGCAACGCGGTGCCGATGCTGGGGGCGGCCAGGGCTAAATCCCCCACCAGTCCGTGGCTGGAGGCCGGGAAGGAGCGCCCATAAAGCAGCCCGAAATCCGGCCGCCCGGAATGTTGGGCCGCGCGCTCCATCACCTCCACATAAGAGGACAGCGCCAGCCCGCCCTCGCTGCTGGCGTTCAAATTGCCCGCATCAATCCCCGCGGGGCCGAAAATCCGGTCCGCATCCGTGCCCAGTGCCCTTAATAAAGGCAGCAGACCCGCCGTGGCGCATAACGCCACTTGAGGCTCCCGCCCCGCCATAAAACCCATTTTTTGGCCCCCCGCCCGGTTTACCCGTGGTCGGCGTTTCTCTCTGATGAGGGGAGACTAGGCTGGGAAAGGGGGAGGGGCAAGGTGGGTAGAAATAAGAGGGATCCATCACGCGTCGGGGCGGTCCCGTTGCGGTTCGGTTTTGTTTGACAATGATCTGTTCAGACAAAAGAAAGAGCGTTACACCAAATTAAGTTAAGGGGAGGCAAGTGATTGTCCGGCGGGGGGTTGATAGGTGCGGCTCCAATTACGCTCGCGCTTGAAACGCGGCAAAAGCGAGCGATAGAAAACTCTTTGAACTTTAGCTTGCCCCACGCGGGCCTTCAGCTTCAGGTCGACGGGTTTAAAAAACAATATCCACTGGCACGACACAGAGATGTTGGGCCATGTAATACATACAATTGTCACGGCCTTACGCTCGCCAGCAGGCGGTGTGCAGTAACCGAGCCCGATATAATCCAAATTTTAAAGGATGATGGATTTGTTGAGGTTACATACTCAGACGCGGAGTGTGGCGACGTCATCGTGTATATCGAGCAGGGGGCGGTAACTCACTCAGGGGTTGTTGTCGGGCGCAAACAGGTATTAGAGGGAGTAATGTCCGAGCCCATTATCTTAAGTAAATGGGGGTATTGTCATGAGGTCGTACACAAAGTTCACGAGTGCATGTACTTTGAGAATGCGACGTGTAATTACTATAGGTTGAAGGGTTAGATAATGCTTGTAGCTGACCTGAATTGTAGCGCGATGGAGCGCACATACGCCGCCGCAAATTCGCCGGCATTTTTGGCAATTCGTGCGAAGCGCGACCCTTTAGCGCAAGCACTTGCTCAGAAAATTTCCAGTGAGCAGTTGTTTGACGAATTAAAGACGCTAGCGTCCAAGAATCTGGACTCGCTTAGGGATAGAGCTATTCCGTATGTGTTTTTGGGTGCTCTGGCCCTCCAAAATCAAGCTGATTTTTTGGGTCAAGCTCTGAGATTAAAGAGCGAAGATGAATGGTTCAAACCAGTGGCATTTGTTCTTTTCGGCGAAGCAACACCGAACAATCTCAATACATTCTTTGGTGTCAATAAAGTTAATCCAATTTTCCAATCCTCTTTGACCACGATTACGACGACAACCCACGTGACTGCCCCAAAAGCGTTACAAGATCGGGATTTAGGATGAAGTGTATTTATCTTCTTTGTTCTGAGTCGGTCTCTGTCGATAGCGCAACAAATCGCGTGAGCGTCTTCCATCTTCTGGACGAGGTTAATCTAATCCAGTGCCCCGGTGTTTTGCCGGTGATGGCAATTTCCTCTCTTCTAGAGCGCGAAGAAGGCGACGATGAGTCAACGCAAATCACGACAGACATTTCTTTTTCCGGCGTAAATATTGTTTCGGTTGTTGGCCAAATAGGTTTTCACGCCCACAATCGCGCCCGCAATATTACGTTTGTTAATGGTTTATACGTAGCGTACCCGGGTGAATATACAGTTTCGATCACTCATAACGAGCAAAAAATTGGATCCTGGAGGTTCGCTGTGAGAACTCCCGGAGTAGAAGCTAAAACTTTTAGTTTTCAGTCGAGCGCAGAAGTTCGTTCCGAAAAATGATGAATATAATTTATATTTTTTTGAATCGATTTTCAATCGAACAGACTGTCGTGAGTGATTTGTCTGTTCGATTGCTTTTAATCCTACCCCCCATACCCCACGATGCTCTTAATCTCTAAGAAATCGTGCATCGCCCAATCCGCATATTCCCGCCCATTGCCGGATTGCTTGTACCCACCGAAGGACGAGAAGAAATCCATATCCGGATAGTTCAGATACACCGACCCGGCCCGCATCTGTGCTGCCACATCGCGCACCTTTTTCATATCCTTGCCCTGCACATAGGCGGCCAGGCCATATACAGTGTCGTTGGCCATCTCCACAGCCTGGTCCAGCGTGTCATAAGGCATAATGGAAAGCACCGGCCCGAAAATCTCTTCCTTCTCGATTGTCATGCCCGGCTTCACATTGCCGAACACCGTTGGCTTGGCGAAATAGCCCTTGTTCAGCCCCGCTGGCCGCCCGGTGCCGCCGCAGGCCAGGGTCGCGCCGTCGTCAATCCCGGCCTGGATCAGCTTCTGCACCTTGTCCCACTGCATCTGGCTCACCAGCGGGCCTAGCACCGTGCCATCGGCGAAAGCCGGGCCCGGTGTCTGTTTGCCCGCCTCGTCCGCCGCAATTTCCACGGCCTTGTCATGCAGCGCGGCGGGCACCAGCATCCGCGTCGCCGCGTCGCAAGACTGCCCGGTATTGATAAAACACGCGCCGATGCCCTGGCGCACGGCACTTTCCAAATCCACATCATCCAGCAGAATGTTCGCGGATTTGCCGCCCAACTCCTGGCACACGCGCTTCACCGTTGCCGCTGCTTCGCGCGCCACGATGGTGCCCGCACGGGTGGAGCCGGTGAAGCTCATCATGTCCACGCCGGGATGCCCGGCCATCACCTGGCCCACCTCCGGCCCGGTGCCGTTCACCAGGTTGAACACGCCTTTCGGCACCCCCGCCGCATGCATCGCCTCGGCGAAAATCAGCGCGTTGATCGGCGCGATCTCGGAAGGCTTCAGTACCATGGTGCACCCCGTGGCCAAAGCAGGTGCCACCTTGCACACAATCTGGTTCAGCGGCCAGTTCCAGGGCGTTATTAACCCGCAAACGCCAATCGGCTCCTTCACCACCATGGTGCTGCCGCGCTGCTCGGTGAATTTGAAGCTCTTCAGCTTCTCAATCGTCGCCTCGAAATGCTTCTGCCCCACCCAGGCCTGCGCCTCTTTGGCAAAGGCAATCGGTGCGCCCATCTCCTTGGCGCAGGCTTCGGCGATATCGTCGTAGCGCTTGTTGTATTCGGCAAGGCAGGCTTCCAGCAGCTCCAGCCGTTCCTTTTGCGAAAACCGTGAATAGCTGGCAAAGGCCGCTTTCGCGGCGGCCACGGCCTTGTCCACATCGGCGGCTGAGCCACCGGAAATATGCGTGAACACCTCCTCGGTCGAGGGGTCGATCACCGCGATGCGGTTCGGCGCCGCCGGGTCCACCCATTCGCCGTTGATGTAGAATTTCAGATGATCGGCCATGGCACTCCTCACTGGCAAATTTTCATCCCACTATGCCCGCCCGCCGGAAAAACCGGTTGACCCTGGAATACAGCAGGCGGAGGCTGTGTTCAGGGGTCAACAAAACAGGGGGGATCGCGTGGCAATCCTGTTATCATGGATGATACGAGACACGGCCTCGGGACAACAACAGGTGCGCAGGTGACGCAGCCGATCGTACAACTCGAAGGGGTGGCCAAAACCTATGGCGGCGCGGTGGCGCTCTCGCGGGTGGACCTTACAGTCCATGCTGGTGAGTTCTTCACGCTGCTTGGCCCATCCGGCTCCGGCAAAACCACCACTCTGCGTCTTATCGCGGGGTTCGAGCGGCCTGATTCCGGGCGGATATTGCTGGATGGCCAGGATGTCGCCGCCCTTCCGCCGTTTGAGCGCGCGGTGAACACAGTGTTTCAGGATTACGCGCTGTTTCCCCACCTCACGCTGGTGGAAAACGTGGCCTACGGCCTGCGCGCCAAGAAAATGCCCAAGGCGGAGGCGCATGCGCAGGCGGAAAAGGCCCTTGCAGCGGTGCAGCTTGCCAATTTCGCCGGCCGCAAACCCGCCCAGCTTTCCGGCGGCCAGCGCCAGCGCGTGGCGCTCGCCCGCGCCATGGTCAACCGCCCCCGCGTGCTGCTGCTGGACGAACCCTTGGGCGCGCTGGACCTGAAGCTCCGCCACCAGATGCAGCAGGAACTCAAGCGCCTGCAAAATGAAACCGGTATCACCTTCATCTACGTCACCCACGACCAGGACGAGGCGCTCTCAATGTCAGACCGCATCGCCGTGTTCGCCCAAGGCCAGATTGAGCAGGTTGGCACCGCCTTCGACTTGTACGAGCGCCCGGCCAGCGCCTTCGTGGCGGATTTTGTCGGCTCCTCCAACATTCTCGGCAATACGCTGCTGCGGCCAGAAAAGCTGCATCTGGTGCCGCACGCCCATGCGGTGCCGGAAGGGTTCGAGAAGCGGCATGGTTCGGTGCGGGAGATCGTCTATCTCGGCGCCATTACCCGCGCCATCGTGGCGCTGGAGGATGGCGGCACAATGCAGGTGATGGAAGCCAATATCGTGCCCGTGCACGGCGGCCTGCGTTTCGCACCGGGGGATTCGGTAACGGTGGCCTGGCCGCGCGCAGCGTCAGTTATCATCGGTGGGTCAATCAACAAGGGAGAGCAGTGATGAGAGACGGTTTTAAACGTAAACTCGCCAGGCTGGCTTTATATGTGTCGGCGTCCCTGCCTTTCGCCCAGGGTGCCGCGGCGGCGGAGCCTTTGCAGGCCATCGGCCAGGGTGAAGGTGTGCTGAATGTGGTGGCCTGGGAGGGCTACGCCCAGGACGATTGGGTGAAACCGTTCGAGGCCGCCACCGGCTGCATGGTCCACGCCAAATATGCTGGTTCATCTGACGAGATGGTGGCGCTGATGCGCTCCGGCGGTGGGGATCAGTACGATGTCGTCTCCGCTTCCGGCGATGCCACGCTGCGGCTGATCTATGGGCATGATGTGCAGCCCATCAACATGGCGCTTATCCCGGCCTGGAAGAACTTCATTCCACAATTGCAAAGCCCGGCCTTCAACACCGTGAAGGGCGTGCATTACGGCGTGTCGTATGAATGGGGGCCGAACACGCTGCTGTACAACACCAAGGTGTTTCCCACGGCGCCCACCTCCTGGTCGGTGATCTATAACCCCGCCTATAAGGGCAAGATTACCGTGCCGGATAATCCCATCCAGATCGCGGATGCGGCTTTGTATCTGTCCAAGAAAGACCCCTCGCTCGGCATCACGGACCCATATGAGCTGAACCAGACGCAGATGGACGCGGTGGTGATGCTGCTGCAGGCGCAGTCCAAGCTTATCAAGAAATACTGGGCCTTGGCGTCAGACGAAATCCAGCTCTTCACCTCAGGCGATGCCGTGGTGGGTGCCGCCTGGCCGTAC
>JAKBCH010000090.1 GCA_021808055.1 Pseudomonadota bacterium
TATACTTATGTTGGCACCGACTATCGTTACACGCAGCGTATCTCAAGCGACTCAAGTGTGAATTTTAATCGTCATGAAGTCTTTTTTGTGTTGGGGGAAACCTTCTGAACCCTACTGTAAAGCTAAGTAGTTCTTCGATAAGTTGTCGTTTTTGGCTGCCCGCGCTGGATTGGTAATCCTGCCGTTATTAACGAGGCTTATTCGTAGAACTAACCCGGCCCAAGCCGGTCGGCCGTGAAATCCATCGACCACGAAACATTTGGCGCTCGTGGCACGGCCAACGCATCAGGCTTCTCCCGCGGTGGCTACTGATGCGGCTTGATCCGCAGGGTCAGCGCCAGCTTAAAGTAAATGCGATGGACGCGCTTGTGATTCCACAACCGTCCCTGAACATGGCGCAGATACAGAAAGCAAAGACCAAAGCGCCAATTCCGCTGAGCAAGGGTGGGCCCAGTCAGAAAATCTGCGATCTCCTCATTCTCACCATCCAGCTTCGGGCTATAGCAATAACAAGTCTCGCTCATACCAAACGTCCCGCAGGCCTACGCAGTGCTGGCCCAGCGCTACGCCACTGCCGCCGTGGCCATCTCAATGCCGCGAGATAGTCGCGTTATTTTTTCCTAAAGCCTCCTTGAGCAGCTCGTTCTGCATGCTCAGCTCGGCAAACAACTTCTTCAAACGACGCTTCTTGTTCTCAATCGCCTTCATCTACGACAGCATCGAGACGTCCAGCCAGCCATACTTTGAACCGCCAGCGGCAACATAATGCGCTGCTCATGCCATTCTTGCGGCAAAGCGCAGACAAAGGCGTCCCGCCAGCAGGCTGGTGCAATACCCCCAAAATCTGAGGCTCGCTGTATTTTGATAACTTCATCCAAATCTCCTCGCGCAAAAGACCGAGAAAATTCAACCCATCAACCCTCTTAGAGCCGGATTGTTTCAGGTTGAATTACGGAGCGATCCGCCGTGAATCGTGAGGCGGGCTGACTTTTGAAACAGCCTCTAAAACAACCCTGCGCCAGAGAGGCCGCCGTAAACCCCCAGCCCAGCCGTGATCACTGAAAGCAGAATGGTAAGCCCGGCGTACCAGCCGCGCAGCCGAACCTCGGCCGGCAACGCTTTCAGCCCCAGCATCACCAGAAAACCCAGCACCAAGGGCAGCAGCAACGCGTTCATTACCTCCACGGCGATATTCAGAATCACGAGATTTGGGACCACACCCACGAGCACCCCGCCGCAGATAAGGCAGGCCGCATAAACGCCGTAAAACCACTTGGCCCGGAAGGGGTGGTCCTCTAGCGAACGGCGATAGCCAGCGACCTCACCTAACCCCCAGGCCAGCGCCAACGACGCGACGATAGAGGCAACGAGCCCGGCCCCCAGCACTCCAATGCCAAAGACCAGCTTGCCCAGGGTAATGCCGAGATACGGAATCAGTGCCGACGCGATGTCCCCCACCGTATTGAGGCTGGCATTGGGGTTTTTCAGGCCGATCGTCGCCGCGGTTGCAATCAGCACCGCCGCCATCACCAACTGGGTCACAACCGAGCCGATGGCGGTATCCAGCCGGGCATAACGGAAATCCGCCGGGGATAGTTTTTTATCCGCGATGGCGGATTGCTGGTAGAAAATCATCCAGGGCATGATCACCGCGCCGATATTGGCGGCAACGAGATAGAGGTAATTCCGGTTGGCCAAAGCGGGCTGAAACATCTGCGCTGCGATCTGGTGGCCGTCAGGCTTCGAGACGAAGGCGATGACGAAAAATACGAACTCAAACAACCCCAACGCGATCGCCACGCGCTCCACCCGTCGATAGGAGCCGGTAAGCGCGACAACCAGCAAAAACAACACGGACAGGCTCAGTGTGGCGGCACGCGGCACGCCGTAAAGCTCTCCCACGCCCGCCACACCAGAGAATTCCGACAGCAGCGCACCTACGGTAGCCACTGCCAACCCGCTAGCCGAAAGCCAGGCCCAACCCTTGCCGAATGTGTCGCGAATCAGCTCTCCATGACCCTTGCCCGTAAATATCCCAAGCCTCACGGTAAGTTCCTGCACAACATATAGAATGGGCATAAGCATGAACTGCAGCAGCAGCAGCCGGTAGCCCCAAGCCACGCCAGATTGCGAGGCGGTGATGATGCTGCCTACCTCGGTATCGGCCAGCATGACGACAAGCCCCGGCCCGAATACAGCCAAGAACGGCAAAGCGGCGCGGCGGGCTGGCAAGGCGGGTTGAGACACGGCTGATCCTGGTGAATAACTGAGAATGATAATTATTCTGAGTAACGAAGCGGATATCTCAGCCAATCTGGCATGTCAAATCCGCTACCAAGTCTGAGTAAGACTTCGCCTGCGATGCGGTGAGACATATTTTGCCCGTACCGCTGCCAAGGCCGGGCAGGGCATCGCAGGATCAGAAAATATCTCTGATATCGAGGAGAGATCCGAGATCGGCAAGGCGTTCCTACTCGCGCGCCAAATCCGCCCAGCAGGTGCCACAGACATTGCGCCAGCTGCTGGCCCTGCGCGCCACATAATCATCGTCCGCTGCCAACCAGCCGGTTCTTAGGGGCTATTCTCTAGGAGCATCATTCGCTAAACATATCAGCATGTTGATCACGCGCCATCCAATGCACCGCGTTACCCGCCGCAATGTGCCACAGGCAGACCGTCACCGCGGGAGGGCATAATGGATCGTTATCTCGAGGGGCATCTCGATTTCACCCATCGTCAGCCCACCCTGCCGCCGCTGCCGCCGGGGCGGCATGATCTTGTCCTGTTCGATGCGCGCAACCCCGTTCTGGTGGTGCCGGATCGCATTGATCCGACTCGGCCAACCCCGCTCGTCGTGCTATTCCATGGCGGCGGCGGCAGCGCGCAGAAAATACTGCCGATGCTGGAGGCGCATGCGAATGAGCGGGGTTTTCTGTTGCTGGCGCCACAATCGCTGTTCCCGACCTGGGACATCGTCATTGGTGGCAACGGACCGGACCGCGAGCGCCTGGATACCGCGCTGGCGGCAGTGGCGGACCGCTTCGCGCTTGACCCTGCCCATCTCGTTTTCGCAGGCCATTCAGACGGCGGCAGTTATGCGATGTCGCTTGGCATCACCAACGGGCAGTTCGTCACCCATGTCATTATCTCGTCTGCCGGGTTCCTGACCATCCAGCGTCAGGAAGGGACGCCGCGCATATTCATGTCGCACGGGACCCGGGACGAACAGATCCCGATCGAGCGGTCTGGCCGCAAACATTCGGCGATGCTCAGAGACGCAGGCTATGACATAACCTATGTCGAATATGACGGCCCGCACGCCCATCAGCCAGACGTGGTGGCGAAGGCGGTCGCGTTTTTCTGCGCCGACATGCCCGCCTGAGGCTGGAGTCTGAATCGTCCTCTATCTCATTGTTTTGGCGCCGGATGACTTAAGCTTCGCTCACCAAATGAACGCACCGCACCGCCCCAAAAACACCAGCTTGCAGGCGCAACGGTTAACCGCTTACACTACAATCTCATGAACCAGAAAAACTGCCGCGGGCCTCTAAAATAGGCGGTCGGGGGGAGGTGTCAGAATTGTCACGGATGAGGAGAGGAGCTGGTGCACGCCAGGCGTGCGGCTGCTGCTTTCCGGGTTGCCACGACGACATTCCAGCCTCTAACGCAACATCTGAGGGAGACTTGAGATGACCGATAAAACCGAACAAGCGATCCTCGACGCCGATGCCGCCACCCTGCATCGCATGGGCTATGCGCAGGAACTTTCCAGGCGCATGCATGGCTTCTCCAACTTCGCCGTATCCTTCTCTATCATCTGCATCCTGGCGGGCGGCATCACCGCTTTCCAGAGCGCCTATAGCGGCGGTGGTGCTTTTGCCGCTGTGGTCGGGTGGATTGTGGGCTGTGCCTTTGCCCTGATTGTCGGCTGTTCGATGGCGCAGATCGCCTCCGCCTACCCCACGGCAGGCGGGCTATACCATTGGTCCTCCATCCTTGGCGGCCGCGCCTGGGGCTGGGTCACGGCCTGGTTCAACCTGCTTGGCCTCATTTTTGTTATCGCCTCGGTGAATGTGGGTGTTTACAGCCTGTTCAACGGCCTCATCCTGGGGAATATTTTTAACGTCAACACATCTAACTGGGGGTTCGAGCAGCAGACCATCGCGGTTGTGCTCATTACCGGCGCGCAAGGGTTGCTCAACCATTTCGGCATCAAAAGCACGACCAAGCTGATCGATTTTTCAGGCTATCTCATCCTGTTTATCGCAGCGCTGCTCACCGCCACAATGCTATATTCAGTGCAACATTTTGATTTTTCCCGGCTCTTCGTCTTCACCAATTTTACCGGTAATGCCGGTGGCGGCGTGCTGCCGCAGAGCAACAGCCATCTTTACATCTTCGGGCTGGCTTTGCTCTACCCGCTCTACACCGTCACCGGATTCGACGGCTCGGCCCATACCTCGGAAGAGACCGTGGACGCCCGGCGCAACGTGCCGCGCGGTATTCTCAACGCCATCTTCTGGTCGGCCGTGTGCGGGTTGGTGATGCTGAGCTCCTTCATTCTCGCCATGCCGGACCCGGTGAAGGCGGCGGCGGACGGCGCCAACATCATCTTCAACCTGATGGCCAGCCTGCCGGTGCCCGCCGCGCTTAAAGATGTACTCTACATTGGTATTGTGCTTTCCAACTTCCTCTGTGCGCTGGCTGGCGTTACGTCCACCTCACGCATGGTTTACGCCTTTGCGCGCGATGGAGGTTTGCCTGGCAGCAAGTTCCTCAAGCAAGTGGACCACAAGCATCGCTCGCCGGTTTACGCGATCTGGGCAACCGCGGGGCTCTCCATCGCCGCCACGCTGTACTCCCCGGCCTTCGCGGCGCTGGCCGTGGGCTGCGCGATGTTCCTCTATATCTCCTACTCCATGCCGATCCTGGCCGGGCTGTTCGCGGAAGGCAAAACCTGGACCGAGTTCGGACCGTTCCGCCTTGGCGGACTCTCCAAGCCGTTCGCGATCATCACCGTGCTGGGCGCGTTGCTGATCATCTATGTCGGCACCCGCCCGCCTTACGATATCCTGGATAACTACTTCATCGGCCTGCTGGTGCTGCTAGCGGTTATCTGGTTTGGCATCGCCCGTACCCGCTTCCCCGGTCCGCCGATCAACGCCAACGAGATCGCTGCCCGCTCTGCAGAAATCAGCGCGGAGGAAGCCGCCCTCAAAGGCGCGGTTGATTAGTAAAACTTGACTCACTGAAAAGGCTCTCCGGTACGCCGGAGAGCCTTTTTTCTTGCCAATTTAAGGAACAACAGATCTGTCGCACAAAGCGGCGCCGATATTACGACCGCTTCACGCCCCATGCCAGGCGCGGGCGCGCGTCAGTGCGGCGATAAACCGGGCGCGCAGCGCGTCGGGCACCGAGCCATCCGGTTGGAACACCGCACCCGCCGAGCGGATCTGCCCGCAATCCACCCCGCACAGCTCGGCAAGCCCCAGGGCGGTAAGTTCATGCATGGCGGGTACCCGGATATCGACCCCCGCCGCCGCCGCCAGGAACTGCGCGAAATAGGCGCTCTGGGAAAGTCCGCCATCAATCGAGATACCCCGCGTGAGCGGCATTGCCGCCGCCGCCTCGCCGATAAGCCCGGCGGTGAGCAACGCAATCCCCTCAAGCACGGCGCGGATCATATCCCGCCGCCCGGTGTCGTGACGCATGCCAATGAACAGCGGCGCGGCCTCGCGGTCCCAATAAGGGGCGGCCAAGCCGGAGAGGGCCGGCACGAATACAAGGCCGCGGCTGAGCGCCGACGGCCCCTCGAAGCTGCCAAGCTCCGCAACGTCATCATACAACCCAATGCCGCGCGCCCATTCCAGCGCCGCACCGGCGTCGTAAACCCCGCCTTCTAGCGCATACACGCTTGGCTGACCGCCCTGGCGCCAGGCGATGGTGGGCAGCAATGCCGGTGAATGTACCGGGGTTGCGCCGCAGAGTGTGAGCAAAAACGCGCCGGTGCCAAAGGTGATCTTGGTATCACCTGGCTGCCGGCAGCCATGCCCGTACAGGGCCGCCTGCTGGTCCACGATGGAAACTTTCACCGGCACGCCTTCGATTGCCCCGAACCCGTGATCCACAGGCAGAATGGGCGGCAGGGCGGAAACCGGCAGATTGTGCAGGGCGCAAAGCTCATCACTCCACACCCCGCGGTGCAGGTCGAGCAGCCCGGTGCGTGAGGCAGTTGCCGCGTCGGTTGCGAACACGCCGCAAAGCCGGTCGAGAAAAAATGCATCCGTGGTGCCAAGGCGCAACCGCCCGGCGGCGTGGGCGGCGCGTGCCGCCTCGCTGTGCCGCAAGATCCAACCAAGCTTGGAGGCGGAGAAATACGCATCCAGCGGCAGCCCGCTGAGCTCTCTCGCCCGCGCATGCGCGGCGGTGTCCATCGCCTGCAGCGCGGGCCCGGTGCGCGCATCCTGCCAGACGATCACCGGCGAGAATGCAACGCCGCTCTGCGCGTCCCAGGCAAGGCAGCTCTCCCCCTGGTTGGCGATGCCGATGGCATCCACCGGCCCGGCGGCGCGCAGCAGCGTGCGGATATTGGCGAGCAGCTCCTCGGGGTCATGCTCCACCCAGCCTGGCCGCGGGTGGTGCTGGGTGTGCGT
>JAKBCH010000021.1 GCA_021808055.1 Pseudomonadota bacterium
CAGGCACCAGTGCATCCGCCAACCCCACCGCCAGGCCACCGGCGCGTGGGCCGGATGTTTCGGCGACATCCGGCACGCGGTTGGAAACAATTACGAGGCGCGCCACAACCCCTCCTCCCAACCACGCGAAAGCCGCATGGCGCAAAGAATTAGACCGACATGGGAATAGGTTTGCGGAAAATTGCCCCATAGCTGGGCGGGCTTGCCATCAGCCGCCGGGGCGACATCCTCAGACAGCAGGCCGACATGGTTGCGCGCCGCCAGAATACTCTCGAATATCTGCATCGCCCGGGCGCGCCTGCCCGCTAAAGCCAAAGCGTTCACATACCAAAAACTGCATAATAAAAACGCCGTTTCCGGCAGACCAAAATCATCCGGCGCATCGTAGCGCATCACGAACCCGCCATGCATCAGGCGGCGCTCCACCATATCCAGCGTGGCAGAAAATTCCGCCGATGTGGCCTCGATGAAACCGATGCTGGGAAGCACCAGTACCGAGGCATCCGCCACCTCTTCGTCCAGCACGCCGGAGAGCCAGCCCTCCTTCGTGACGATACGCCGCATAATCTCATCACGTAGTTCATGTGCACGCCGGGTCCAGTGCACGGCCTGTTCCTCCAGCCCCAGCGTGGTGGCGATCATCGCCAGGCGCGAGAGCGCGGCCCAGCACATGGCGGCCGAAAAACTATGCACCCGCGCCATGCCGCGAAACTCCCATGGCCCAGCATCCGGCTCCAGAGCCACGCGCTCTGCCACCTCGCCCAGCAGGCATAGTTTCTCATACAGCGCCTCATCCCCGCGCACCTGCAGGCGACGGTCGAAATAAAGCTGGGTGAGGCTGAGAATGATGGCGCCATAGGCATCGTTCTGCCGTTGCGAGGCAGCGCCGTTGCCCACCCGCACCGGGCCATCCGCATCGCCATAGCCGCTGAGCGCGGCGGCGACATATTCATCCAGTGCCATGCCCGGCGCGATGGGAAACAGCGGCGGCAGCTCCCGCGGTCCTGAGCCGGTGACATTGTCAAGCACGAAGGTGAGATAATTCTCCATCGTCCGCATCGCCGAAAGCCGGTTGAGGGCGGAGATGGTGAACATCGAATCCCGCAGCCAGCAGAACCGGTAATCCCAATTGCGACCTGAACCTGGCGCTTCGGGGATGGAAGTCGTGAGGGCGGCGACGATGCCACCGGTATCGTCATAGGAGCAAAGCTTGAGTGTGATGGCGGCACGGATTACCGCGTCTTGCCAGTCGAACGGCACGTTCAGGCTGGCAACCCAATCTTCCCAATAATTCAATGTCTCCGAGAGAAAGTGGGAGGAAAGCGACTCCGGTGCCTGGTTGAGTGGCTCGTCAACACTGAGTACCAGCGTGCCAGAGCGCCCGAGCGTGAAGCCATGCTCGTACAGGATATGATTGACCGGCATATCCGTGGTGGCGCGCAGGGTGAAGTCTGGTCCCGCATAGCGCAGATGATTGCTGCCGACCGAGGGCGCCGGATACACCTGCCCATAGGAAAAACCAGGGCGCAGGCGCAGGGTGATGCGCGGTCGGCCGGAGAGCGGCTCCAGCCGCCGCACGATCATATGCGGATGAAACACCCGCCCATAGAGCCGAAAGCGCGGGCAGAAATCCAGAATGCGCAGGGCATTACCCTGGTCATCGCGCAGGATGGTTTCCACCACGGCGCTGTTGGGCAGATAACGCTGGGCGGCTTCAACCTGCCCGGCAAGCTCCACCCCCAGCTCGCCCTTGCCGCCATCGCTCAGCAGCGTGTGGAAGACCGGATCGCCATCCAGCCGCGGCCAGCAACACCAGACATGCGTACCCTGCCGGTCGATCAACGAGGCGATGGCGCCATTGCCGATCACGGCGAGGTTCAGATCAGGCCGTTGCATCGCGTATTCCCTCCTGCTTCAGCTGTTCCGCCAACCAATTTCGTACGGCCTGGGTAGTGCCGCCAAAATCCCGTGCCACATGCAACCCTAGCCCGCCCATTTCGCTGGCGCGGGCGATGGCAGGTTCATCGGTCACGTCATCCCCAATAAAAACTGGCTTGCGCCCGGCGAACGGCGGCTGGCGCATGAAGGCGGTCAGCGCTGCTCCCTTATCCGTGCCGTATGGCCGAATTTCCATCGCCTCATGCGCGGGCAACAGCATCAATTCTGGGTGGGGCGCTACCAATAGCTTGCCAAAGGCCGTAATCTCCTCAGCCATGCCAGGCGCGCCGCGCCAATGCAGCACCAGACCAAACTGCTTTTCTTCCAGCAATGTGCCAGGGCGCGCGGCAATGGCGGTGCGTAGCGGTGCCACCATCGCGGCCAGAGCCGGGTGCGGAGTTGTTTTGATGATAACTTTTCCTTTCGCGCCCCGCATCAGCGCGCCATGCTCAGCCGCCATCGCAATGCCAGGGCCGAAAAGCCTTTCGATATCCGCCAGCTTGCGGCCTGAAATCAACGCCAAAGCACCGCCCAGCCAGTCCTTCAAACTGTGCAAAAGTGCTGGCAATCCGAGCGGAACCACAACCTCATCAGGTTGCACAGAAAAATCGAGCAAGGTCCCATCAATATCGAGAAACAGGGCGCAATCGCGTGATAAATTGGCAGAAGGCGGGCGGTTACGCATGGCGTGGATATGGGCGTTTCCGCTCGCCATGTCCTAAACGCAAAATGAAAATAAAGTAATATTTTCATTTAGGTTATGGATTTTTTGATTCGTTCCTGCCTGGACCAGCCCTATTTCAGACGACACAATTTTCCGCGTCGTCGTCGATTATCCCCACGGCCTTCATAAAAGCGCATATCGTGACGGAGCCGGTGAACCACCCCTTATGCCCGTGCAATCTTCGCTTTCTGCCGTTTTATCCCGCAGTTCCTTTAGAGCCGGATCGTTTGCAGGCGCATTGCTTGAGTGATGCACCTGCAAACATGAGTCAAGTTTAGCCGCGCCCCAGAGCTTTCTCAATTTTCTGATCGGTTTTATACTGGCTGAGCGCATAAACCGACCAGATTGCCGCTGGAATCCAGCCGATGAGCGTGATTTGCAAAAACAGGCAGATCAGCCCGGCGAAAGGTCGGCCAATGGTGAAAAACTGTAGCCAGGGCAACAGAAGGGCAAGAAGCAGGCGCATGGTTTCTCCAAAGTATGCTCCTGCTTCTTAGAAGTTTTGGTACAGAAAGAAAGCCTTACTTCATCGTCGGCATGGCGAACTCGGCACCCTTGCGAATACCCGCCGGCCAGCGAGCGGTGACGGTTTTAATGCGCGTATAAAACCGCACGCCCTCGCGCCCATGAATCGCATGGTCACCAAAAATCGAACGCTTCCAGCCGCCGAAGGAATGAAACGCCATCGGCACCGGAATGGGCACATTCACGCCCACCATGCCTGCCAATACACCATTGCTGAAAGCCCGGGCGGTATCGCCATCGGAAGTATAGATAACGGCACCATTGCCGAACTCATGATCATTCACCAGCTTCAGCGCCTCATCGAAGCTGCTCTGGCGCACCACGCTCAGCACTGGGCCAAAAATCTCATCTTTATAGATGCTCATCTCCGGCGTCACATGGTCAAACAAGGTCGGGCCGGTAAAGTAACCATCCTCGTTGCCTTGCAGCTTCAGCCCGCGCCCATCCAGCACCAACTCGGCACCTTCGGTTTCGCCCTTAGCGATGTAGCCTTCAACCTTTGCCTTATGCTGCTCTGTCACCAGCGGGCCCATCTCGGCCTCTTTATCCGTCCCCGGCCCAACCTTCAGCGCACGCGCACGTTCTTTAATGCGCTCCACCAGCGGTTCGGCAATGGGCCCCACAGGCACGGCCACTGAAACCGCCATGCAGCGCTCTCCGGCGGAACCATAGGCGGCACCCATCAGCGCATCCACCGCCTGGTCCAGATTCGCATCCGGCATCACCACCAGATGGTTCTTCGCCCCGCCCAGCGCCTGCACGCGCTTACCCGCCTTGGTGCCCGTGGTGTACACATATTCCGCAATTGGCGTGGAGCCGACAAAGCTTATCGCGGCGATGCGTTTATCGTTGAGCAGCTGCTCAACCACATCCTTGTCGCCATTCACCACGTTGAACACGCCATCCGGCAACCCGGATTGCTTCAACAGCTCCGCCATGCGCAACGCGGCCGAGGGCACTTTCTCCGACACTTTCAGAATAAAACTGTTGCCGCAGGCAAGCGCCACAGGAAACATCCAAAGCGGCACCATGGCCGGAAAATTGAACGGCGTAATACCAGCGCACACGCCCAGAGACTGCCGCACGCTGTAGCTGTCGATATTGGTGCCGACATTCTCGGTGAACTCACCCTTCAAAAGCTCGGGGATTCCGCAAGCGAACTCGATCACCTCAATGCCGCGCGCCACCTCGCCTTTCGCGTCGGAAAATACTTTGCCATGCTCGGAGGATATAATCTCCGCCAGCTCATCAGCGTGGCTCTCCATCAAATCCTTGAACTTGAACATCACCCGTGCGCGGCGCAGCGGCGGGGTGGCGGCCCAAGACGGGAAAGCCGCCGCTGCAGCCTCAATCGCCGCGTTCACCTCATCCGGCGTTGCCACAGCCAGTTGCTTGCTCTGCTTGCCGGTGGCGGGGTTGAACACAGGCAGGCTGCGCGAACCAGCCCCCGGCACCATCTTGCCATTAATGTAATGACCAAGGCTTTGCATATAAATCTCCAATCTTCACAAGGCGTAAGCAGGCGGAAATGGCGGGTGAGGCCCCAAACTGGATACCAAACGCCAACACGAAACAACAATTCCATTTTAAAAGCAACAACAGAATTTCTGTTCTGATATGCCTTAATTTTCTAGGTAAAATTCCAAAATTGGAACTTTTATTCTATCATATCCCACCCGTTTACGCTATCTTTTAGCCATGCCGTCCGCAGACATCCCCCAAGCGCCCTCCAGTTTCGCTGCCTTGCGCCACGCGCTGCTGGAGCGCCAGGGCAGCCTGCCCAAGCGCCTCGCCCAGGTGGCACGGTTCACGCTTGCGCAACCAGATGAAATAGCGCTTGGCACAGTGGCGGAGCTTGCCGCGGCCGCCGGGGTGCAACCCTCGGCTTTGGTGCGTTTTGCCCAGGCACTCGGTTATTCCGGTTTTTCAGATCTTCAACAGGTGCTGCGCGCCCGCTTGCGGGAACGCTGGCCGGATTATCACGAGCGGCTTTCCAAGGTGAAGGATGAGGGTGCCACCACGGCGGTCGTGCTCTCCCGTCTGGTCGAAACCTCGGTGCAATCGCTGCACCGGCTTTCGGGCAGCATCGCCTCGGCATCGTTCGCGCGCGCGGTGGAAGCGCTGGTCGGCGCACGCATGGTCTATCTGCTGGGGCAACGCCGGACATTTCCTGTTGCGGCTTATCTGTCCTACATGTTTGGCAACCTTGAAGTGCCTCATATGCTGCTGGACAATACCGGTGGCATGGTAGATTTGCAGGCCCGCAGCGCCGGTCCGCAAGACGTGCTGCTGGCCATCAGCTTCACCCCCTACGCCCCCCTAACAGTGCAGATCGCGACTGAAGCCGCCGCACGTGGCGTGCCGGTTATCTCGATTACAGATTCCGCCTTCTCTCCCCTCGCCAGCATCGCGCAAGCCTGGCTGGAAGTTGCAGAGGCCGAGCTTGGCGCCTTCCGCACCCTTTCCGCCAGCATCACTCTGGCCATGTCTCTCGCCATCGCCACAGCCGAACAACGCGGCGAAACCGAGCGCTTTTAGATCGCGTCAACATCGCTCTGCCCTTTTCAAACCTGCCGCAGCAATCCTTCCTGGGCCGTGCTTGCCACCAGCACTCCGCTGCGTGTGTAAATCAGCCCACGGTTTAGCCCCCGCGCATGGCCAGACCAAGGGCTGTCCATGCTGTAGAGCAGCCAGTCATCCACCCTGGCATCGTCATGCAGCCAAACGGAATGATCTAGGCTGGCGACATGGCCAGGGTCTGTCGTCCACGCCACCGGGTGCGCCAGCACGGCGGTGGAAAGCAAAATCGCATCGGAAGCGTAGGTAATAATCAGCCGGTGCAGCAAGGCATCGTCTGGCAGTTCGCCTTTCACGCGGAACCAGTAATGCTGGTATGGCGGGCGGGCGTGGCTCTCATAACGCAGCCCTGGTGCCACAGGCCGAAACTCCAGCGCGCCGCGCAGGCCGGGCGGCGGCGGTGTGCCAGTTTCACTGTTCAAAACCAACTCGGCTTCATCCGGCAAATTCTCCGGCGGCGACACCTCCGGCATGGGTAGCTGGTGCGCGTATCCCTCTTCGCGGATATGGAAAGACGCCGCGAAATTCAGAATCGGCTTGCCGCCTTGCAGCGCCACCACCCGTCGAGAGGAGAAACTGCCGCCATCGCGGTCGCGGAACACCTGATAGATAATCGGCAGCCGCGCATCGCCCCCGCGCATAAAATACGCGTGCAGGGAATGCGGGGCGCGCTCCGGTGCCACGGTGCGGGAAGCCGCCGCCAGCGCCTGCGCCGCCACCTGCCCGCCGAAGGTGCGCTTCCAGGGTTCGGTGGTCACCGCCCCGCGATATAAATCCACGTCCAGCTCTTCAACATTCAAAAGCCGGACAAGGTTGGCGACACTACCGCCAGGCAAATCGATCGCCATGCCTCAAAGCCCGCGCATGGTACAAAAGCTTTCCAGCGGCGCCCGGCTGGAGCGTAGCTGGTTTACCGGCGCTGCTTCGTCAGCATAGCCCAGCGCCATGCCGGAAAAGAGAATTTCACCGGGGTCGAGTTCCAGAAACGCAGCCAATGTGTCCGGCCAGTTGCTCCAGCTTTCCTGCGCGCAGGTGGCCAGCCCGCGCTCAACCGCCAACAGCATAATCGTCTGCATCAACACGCCCATATCCGACCATTGCGGCGGGCCAAAACGCCGGTCCAGCGAGAAAAACAACGCCACCGGCGCACCGAAGCAGCGGTAATTCTCATCAAACTGTTTCAACCGCCCAGCCTTGTCCTCCCGCGCAATACCAAGCAGCGCGTAAAGCTCCTCGCCAAGCTGAAAACGATAACTCCGGTGCGGCTCCCATAAGTTCGGAGGGTACACATCGTATTGCGCGGCCTCCCGTTCGCCCGCCGCAACATGCTCAGCCACCTCCGCCCGCAAGGCCGCCAGCGGTGCGCCGACCAGCACATGCACCCGCCAGGGCTGTACATTGCCGCCTGAGGGTGCGCGCCGCGCCAGGTCGAGAATCTCCAAAAGCATTTCCCTGGGCACGGGTTTTGGCAAAAACGCTCGCACAGACATGCGCTGCCGCACCGCCTCGCTTACTGAAACAACTTCCATTTAACTCTACCCTTTGCGCAATGCCTTTATCGCCATATCCGCCACGAATTCCGCGTAAGCCTCGCGCATTCCGTCTGCTATTTCCGGCACGCCGAAAGCATATTTCAAGGATTTCGCGCTGTAGAAAAACTGGTCGCAGGCGCCGGTTATGGCAAGGTAGAAATGCATGGGTGCCACCTCGCGGAACGCCCCCGCCTCCACCCCCTGGCGCAGCAGCGCGGCTTGCGCCGCGGCCAGAGGCTTTACAAAAAACGCGTTCAGATCGCGCACTACCGCCTCGTCCTTGCTCTCCAACAGTTCGTGCAACAGCCGGTTGAGATAAGGATGCCTGGCGTAAGTGTTGATAATGCCAGAAACGTGGATGCGGATTTTCTGCTCAGGTGCCAGCGGCATCTCCACCAAATTGTTAAGCTGCGCCAGTGCCGTTTCGGCATCGCGCCGCACCAGCGCCAGCAGCAACCCCTCCTTGTTGCGGAAATGGTATTTCACCAGCGCGGCATTAAGGTTGGAGGCTGCGGCCACATCGCTCAGCGAAACCTCAGTGGAGTTCCGTTCGGTTAGAATCTGGCTCACCGCCTCCAGCAACTGCGCGGCGGAGTTTCGACGGGGGCGAGGAGATACTTCAGCGTTCACGAATGTCATCAATCCAATGGCAATGCCGTCAGTCTATGGTCAGCGATTCGTCAAAGCAAGATTTTTGCTTAATTATTTAATTAAATTACTATTGCCTGTTCTTTCCACCGCGCTACTCTCTTTTCAGGAGGACATCCCATGCTGCGCACCCGCTTCACCGAAATTTTCGGCATCAAACACCCTATCGTGCAAGGCGGGATGCAATGGGTCGGCACGGCGGAACTCACCTCGGCCGTCTCCAACGCCGGGGCACTTGGCATTCTCACCGCGCTCACCCAGCCCTCACCGGAGGCCTTGGCGAAAGAGATTGCCCGCTGCCGGAGCATGACCGACCAGCCCTTCGGCGTGAACCTCACCATCCTGCCTTCGATCAATCCGCCGCCTTATGCGGAATACCGCCGCGCCATCATCGAAAGCGGGGTGAAAATCGCCGAGACGGCAGGCCACAAGCCGCAGGAGCATGTGGAGGATTTCAAAGCCCATGGCGTGAAGGTGATCCACAAATGCACCGCCGTGCGCCACGCGCTGAGCGCTGAACGGCTGGGGGTGGATGCGGTTTCCATCGACGGGTTTGAATGCGCCGGCCATACCGGCGAAGACGATATCCCCGGTCTGATCCTGATCCCCGCCGCAGCGGACAAGCTAAAAATTCCCATCCTGGCCTCGGGCGGTATCGGCGATGCACGCGGGCTGGTGGCGGCCCTGGCGCTGGGGGCGGAAGGCGTGAACATGGGCACACGCTTCTGTGCCACCCAGGAGGCGCCCATACACGCCGCCTTCAAACAGGCGATGGTTAACAATGACGAACGCGCGACGGATCTGATCTTCCGCAGCTACCGCAACACCGCCCGCGTGGCGCGCAACAGCATCAGCCAGCAAGTACGCGAGATCGAGGCCAGCGGCGCGCCGTTTGAAAAACTGGCGCATCTGGTGAAAGGTGCGCGCGGGCGGGAGGGGCTGCTCTCTGGAGATACCGAACACGGCATCTGGAGTGCCGGCATGGTGCAGGGCTTAATCCATGATATTCCCACCTGCGCTGAGCTTGTCTCACGTATCATTGGCGAAGCCGAAGCAATTATCTCCACCCGGCTGGCGCGGCTGATGGCTTAAACCAGCCATGGATAAAGCTAACGACCCGGCGTTCTACTCTTTGCTCGTATCCAGCTTCGCCCGCCTGCTTGGCAGGCCATTCATCAGCAACCATGACATGGGCAACCACGATACAGCATTCCAAGCTTCATGGCTGTATCATAAGGCCCCGTTCTGCGTGCTGGCGCACGATACCCAGCCAGACCCCATTTTCACTTACGCCAACCGCGCCGCGCAGACATGCTTTGGCTATGATTGGGCGGAATTCACCCGCCTGCCCTCCCGCCTTTCAGCCGAGGCACCCAACCGGGCGGAGCGGCAGCGCCTGCTGGATGAGGTAGCCCGCACCGGCTTTATCGAGAATTATCGTGGCCTGCGTATCGCCAAATCCGGCCAAATGTTCTGGATCGAGAATGCCATTGTCTGGCAACTGATCGACGAGGCCGGAACGTTGCACGGCCAGGCCGCCATGTTTCAGCACCAATCAGAGACATAACAATGTCCACCAGCCCAGGCATCGGGCCTCATGCGCGCCCGCACTTGCACGTGATTTCCGGCTGCTATAAAGATGTATTAAATATACAGTTTATGGGCGGTTGCTCATGCCAGGGCGGATCAAGATGATAGAACAGCTTAACATATTCGGCGGTTTTATATCCGCCTGGCTGGCTTCGGCTGTCGCCGCGGGAATACTAACCTTTCTCATCCATTTTCTGCTTCAACGCCTCCCCCTGGACCGCTTTTTGTGGCAGCCCACCCTGCTTGACCTCACACTCTTCCTGGTCATCTGGTGGGGTGCGTCTATTCTCGCCGATCGTCTTTTACCCTCATTGATTGTACGTTGAGCATGAACCGTGAACATCTTAGCAAGGCATTTTCAACCTTTTTGCTGCTGATTATCGCGGCAATCGTCATCGCGGCCCTCTGGATACGCTATCAGGTTGAACCCGTGACCCGTGACGGCAAGGTTGCCGCGGATATTGTCCAGGTCACCCCGGATGTCGGCGGCTGGGTCACCAGCGTTGCCGTGCAGGACAATGAGGTCGTTAAAAAAGGCCAGCCTCTACTAACAATAGATCAGTCACGCTACCAGCTTGCCCTCAGCGCTGCCCAGGCGGCGCTGAACGGCCAGCAGATCGCCCTGGCGCAGGCCATACGTGACGACCGCCGCAACCATGCCCTGTCGGCCCTGGTTGATGTCGAAACCATCGAAAAAGGCACGGAAAAGGTTGGTTTATTGCAGAGCGCCGTGGCCAGGGCGAAGGCCGCGCTGGACCTCGCAAAGTTGAATCTCGACCGCACAACCCTGCGCGCGCCGGTTGATGGTATTATTTCCAACATGACCCTGCAACCAGGCGATTACCTGAGTGCTGGCAAGGAGGCTTTCGCGCTGGTTGATACTGATACGTTGCGTATCGAAGGCTATTTCGTGGAAACCAAAATTCCCACCATCAATATTGGTGATAAGGCGGATATACGGCTGATGGGTGTGGCCGGAATCATCCACGGACATGTGGAGAGCATTGCCGGCGGCATTGTAAACCGCGAGCGTGATGCAAGTGCGAACATGCTCGACAATATCCAGCCAGAATATACCTATGTGCGGCTGGCTCAGCGCATTCCAGTTCGTATCGCAATCGACCAGGTGCCCGCGGGCGTGCGGCTGATTGCTGGCCAGACGGCCTCGGTTGAAATTCTTCCCCGGCAGGGCGAAGCAACAGAAAAAAGGAGCTGGCCGTGGTAGTCCGCCAAATGCGGTGCCTGGCTGCGCCCCTTGCCGTATTGCTTCTGGCTGGTTGCACGGTAGGGCCCAATTACAAACGTTCCAGCTCGGCGGTTATTAACAACCCCGTCGCACAAGCCGCGTTCCTTTCCGACAACAAGGCCACGCAGATTGCAAACCCGCCGGACAATTGGTGGCATTTATACAACGACCCAACGCTTGATGCCTTGGTGCAACGCGCCTTCGCCGCCAACACAAAACTGAGAGTGGCGCAGGCGAATCTTGAAAATGCCTACGCCTTGCTGGCGGCGGCCAAAGCCGGACGGGAAGCCAGCGTTACCACCAGCGACTCCACGGATTATGGCCAGAGATCGGCGCAAGCTGTCTTGAGTAAAATCCCCGCAGCGCAACTGGAGCGCTATAATGTCGGCATCACCGTCAGCTACGACGCCGATTTGTTCGGCGGCATCCGGCGCGGCATCGAGGCGGCGAACGATGACAGTGATGCCGCCGCCGCCGCGCGCGACCTTGTAAAAGTCAGCGTCGCCGCCGAAACCACGCGCGCTTATGCCGATATCTGCGATAGCGGCAACGCACTTGCGGCATTGCGCCATGCTGTCGCGCTGCAAAACCAATCTCTGGCATTTGCGCGGCTGATGCATGAAAATGGCCGCGCGACGAGTTTCGATGTCGTCGGCCAGGAAGCCCAGGTTGAGACTCTGCAATCCAGGATTCCCCTTTTGCAGGCGCAACAGATGAACGCCGCCTATCGCCTCACCACTTTGCTGGGCAAGCCGCCGGAAGCCTATGATCCCGCATGGCTCACATGCCAGCAGCCTCTGGTCTTAAACACCCCGCTTCCCGTGGGAGACGGCAAAAGCCTGCTGAATCGGCGGCCTGACGTGCGAGAGGCTGAGCGCCGCCTTGCCGCCGCCACCGCGCGCGTGGGCCAGGCTGAGGCCAAGCTTTACCCAGATTTCAAGCTGGGCGGTACCGTGGGGTCCACCGGTGCGGCCTTCGATGCATTCGCACCTGTGACCAATCTATTTAATCTTGGGCCATCCGTCAGTTGGGATTTGAATCAGAGCGTCATCCGCGCGCATATCGCCCAGGCCAAAGCCCAGGTGCAAGCCCGCCAGGCTGCGTTCGATGGCACGGTGCTGGCTGCATTACAGGAAGCCCAAAGCGCGATTACCTCCTATGATTTTGAGCTCGACCAGATCGCCAGCCTGGTCGATGCCCGGAATTTTGCCGCGCAAGTGGCCTCCAACATCACCGAACTTTATCAGGGCGGCCGGGCAGATGCACTGGCGCAGCTTAGCGCCGAGCAGAAGGTTGCCCTGGCGGATATCGCGGTGGCCAATGCGCAAACGGAAATCAGCCAAAGTCAGATTGCCCTGTTCTATGCGCTGGGCGGCGGCTGGAGGGCATCAGCGTCTGACAACACCATTTCCTCCGCACCGCTTTCCACCCCAACCGCACCGTAAAGCATAATGGCAAATTTTCGCTTCAAGCTGTTTTCACCCATCCTGGCCGGCGCCACCTTGAACGATCGGCTGATCAACGGCCTGGGCGCGCTGATTTGCATTGGCCTGACCGGCTTGATCGGCGAAATGACCTTCGGGGGAAACCCGGCCCTGCCGCTCATCGTGGCACCTCTCGGGGCATCCTCGGTGCTGCTGTTCGCCGTGCCCTCCAGCCCTTTGGCGCAGCCTTGGTCCATCATTGGCGGCAACACGCTGTCGTGTTTTTGTGGCATTATAGCCTACCGCCTGGTGCCGGATATCATGGTCGCTTCCGGAATCGCCGTCGGGCTTGCCATTATTGTCATGTCGTTAACTAAGTGCCTGCATCCGCCGGGTGGCGCTGCGGCACTGACCGCTGTTATTGGCGGGCCTGCCGTGGTAGCCCAGGGCTTCTCCTTCGCGCTGGTACCAATGGCGCTCAATTCCGTAACGCTGGTTATATTGGGCCTTATTTTTCATAAACTACTGAAGCACAACTACCCGCACGTGCCACCAAAAGTCGTAAGCCCCGTGGGCACGAAAGACCCAGCCCCCATCCTGCGCGCCGGGTTTCATGTCGAGGATGTGGATGCAGCCCTGGCCGACCTCGGCGAGAGCTTTGACATCAACCGGAACGACTTAGACGACCTGTTGCAGCGCGTTGAGCGGCAGGCGCTGCTGCGCACCCATGGCGAGCTGACCTGCGCGGATATCATGTCGCGTGATGTGATTGCTGTGGGGCCGGATGATGACATCCAAGCGGCCCATGCCCTGCTTTTGGAGCATAATATCCGCATTCTGCCAGTTATCGGCGCTTCAGGGCATTTGCTTGGCACCATCGGGCTGCGGGAAATCGTGCAGAAGAGCGGAACGGTTGCCAAGGCGATGGTACCAGCCGCAACCGCCAGCCCGGACACACCGGCTTTCAGCCAGTTCGGGAAGCTGACCGATGGGCAGACACATGCCATCATCATCCAGGATGCAACCGGGCGCGTTGTCGGCCTATTATCGCAAACAGATTTGCTGGCAGCCGCCGCCAGAGTGCTGCCCGCGGCTGGTTGACATTCACGACCTGCTTGACAGCCGCACGTAAACAGAGCCGGATGGCGGAAGAATTGGAAACAGTGAGCGTACTTGCCGCTAAAATTCAATACCCTGGCCCGGCTGCGGGCCTACGCCGCGCATAACGACCCGGCAACGGCAATGGCCAACACCGTCGCTTTGTCTGTTGGCGCCAATATGCCGTTTTACCCGCTTTATATGCTGGCGTTTTTGGGCTGGCGGGTATTCCCTTTCTGCTTGCTCACCGCCCTGGCTACGCCTGCCTTTCTTATCGTGCCTTGGCTTTCCAGCTATTCCAGCCGAGGCGGACGGCTGGCTTTGCCGATAATCGGTACCGTTAATACGATGTGGTGCTTAAAGCTTCTGGGACCAGCCAGCGGCGTGGGGTTATTTTTATTCCCCTGCATCCTGCTGGCCGCATTGTTGTTCAGGGCAGGCGAACGCTGGCTCTGCCTTGGCCTCGCCAGCCTTGCCTTAATGTTGTATTTTCTTTCCGGCCATATCCTCGGTGTGCCGATTATTCCGCTAAACGCTAATGAAGCTCGTGTAATAACCGTTTTGAACGCCGCGAGCGTTGCAACACTCACTTGGCTATTGGCGCTGTTGTTCTCCTCTCTTCTGGAAAAAACGAGGCTGGGGCGGACTTAGCAGGCTGCTGCAAAACATCTCTGGGCGGATGTTTTTTCTGACTGTCCCGCCATGGTTTGGTAGGCCGCGGCGTGGCTGAGGCCCGAGGGTGCTCGGGCTTTGTGGCTCACGTGAGCTGTTGGGCGAGGAGCTTTGGCAGTCTGACGAGGTTGTAGGCGGCGGTGTAGAAGCTGAAGATGGCTGTGGTTCTGTCCAGACCTTTGACTTTGAACTTGGCCAATCCGGCGCTGGCCTTGGCCCAACCGAAGATTTCCTCGATGCGTTTTCGCCATCGTAAGCTGATTTCATAGCCGGGGTGGCGGGTTGTACGGCCATCGATGGCGGTTTTGCGCCGCTTGCCGGTTTTACTAATGGTGCCATTGATGGCGATATGGGGTGTCACTTTGCGCGCCCGCAATTCACCGATGAAATCGGCAACATCATAGGCTTTATCGACACTCAGCGTGATTCGCTGGCGTGAGGTGCGTCGGTCCAGCATGGTCAGCGTGGCGCCCCGTGGGCGGTGCCGGGGGCTCATCACCTTTGTCCTTGGGCACAAAGCTCTTCATGCTGGCCCAGGCGTCAATCAGCGTGCCATCCACCGAGAAATGTTCCTACGACAGCAGCCGTTTGACCCGGGGCAACGCCAGCAGCCCTTGCAGGAAGGCCCGCGCCACATCGGCCTGCAACAGCCGGTCGCGGTTATGAGTGAAGCCCGTCGGATGACACACGGCCGCGTCTATCGAAAGCTCGACAAACCAGCGGAACAGCAGGTTGTAGTTGATCTGCCCCATCAGCATCCGCTCCGAGCGCACAGAGTACAGCGCTTGCAAAAGCGTCGCCCGCAGCAGCATCTCAGGTGAAATCGACGGCCGGCCTGTGTGTGCATAAAGCTTGGAAAAACCGCCTCTCAACCCCGCCAGAACCTCGTCCGCCAGCCCCCGGATCACCCGCAGAGGATGATCCGCCGGAACGCGCTCCTCAAGGACGCACAAAACTGAAAAGCTCGTCACCAGAACCAGAACAACCGCGCATCCCACTCTCCTTTCGGGAGAATAGAATCAGTCAACTCAAGATAGGACAAGAGTTTTGCAGCAGCCCGCTAATTAACGCGATTCCATTGCGCGGATTTACAGATAAAGCCGAACAAAACGCACCCCCTGGTGCGCATATGTGCGCCTTCCAAATTCATGGTCATAGCGTAATGCATTTGGCGCCGTACATCATAGGCCGAGCCTTTTAAAATGTCCGGGCTGACGGCGGGAGCAAGTGTCATCTCCAGCTTGTCTCCTAGCTTCTCCGCCCCGTTTGGGTTGCGCACCCAAATGTTCAGCGCGCAATAATCCTGGCCGCATTTCGTAATATCAATTTTCGTGCTGCCATCAGCACGCACCCATTCGCCGATCGGACTGGGCGGGGCCGCCAGCGCGCGCTCAGTAAACCCAAACATAGCGAGCAAGACGCAACTCCAAAAAACCAGCCCACCCCCTGTCCAAACCGCCTGCTCGCTCATCACCTCACCTTTGCAAAAAGCCTGTATGCAAGTTTGATACGTTTTTGGGGGTAAAACGGATGTTGGAAGGGCAAAAAAATTGATATTTAGAACCGGTTGATTTTAGATCAAATTACAAGAGCCCCCCTCTAAAAAAATGAGACAGAGGGCGATTGATGAAATTTAACGTCAGTGACGACACAGATTTAACCTGTTTACGAGCATGACAATCAACGATCATCTCTGGCTGGTTATATTTTTAGCAAACTCCTTTCCAATGCCTCATGGAAATTTCTTACGCATATAAAGATACGCAATTCCTGCCAGAGCGAGATACAAGAATGGAATAAAAATAATCAGCCCTTCCAAATCCCCAAGCATTTAAACCTCTCCATTCTTTTTAGCTTCTTGCGTATCAAACAGAACCGCCCCCGCCGCAGAGATTAGTACAATCATTATTGTGCCAACCAACCAGGCGAAATACCAGGGGCCATAATCACCTGCGACCACCGCAAGACTAATAGCCAGGACCAACACCACTGCCAGCCCCAAAAATTTGACAATCTGTCCCATAAGGATGCCCCTTAATACCCATGTGTGTTTTTAGTAACATCACCAATTTTGACTTTTCCGCGCATCACGTAGAAGCACCAGGACGTGTAGGCGATAATCAACGGCGTAAAAACCGCTGCAAAAAACAACATCCAACCCAAGTTATAAGCACTTCCAGACGCATTCCATACCGTCAGGCTTTGATCCGGATTGCTCGACGAAGGCATTAAGAACGGAAACATGGAGCCGCCGGTTGTAAAGATCACTCCGATCCATGCAACAACACCGAGCCACCAGCCAAACACCGGCTTGCGTAAAAAAGCCGTGGCTGAACCGGCAAGCATTCCAAAAACACCCATGACAGGCAGCACCCAAAGCAGTGGATGGAGATGGTAATTATTCATCCATGCACCAGACTGGGCCGCAACAAGCGGACCCGCGAGTGGGGTTGGCGGCATGTTGGGGTCAACGGGCGAAGTAAACGCAAAGCCCTTCATATGTGCAACCCAAATTCCACCAAGCGAGAACAACGCCGCCGCAACAAGTCCCCCGCCAATGGCAAATTTACGCGCCCGGCCGTAAATCGGCTCTTCTCCACGCAGCATCAGCATGGTGCCGCCTTGGTAAATCGCCAACGAAAGCGCAAGCATGCCGCACATCACGGCAAAAGGATTCAGCAAATAGGAAAAAAATGATTCATCCTGAAAATACTGTCCGGTCCAGCTGTAATGAAAGCCAACCCCTTCCATAACATTTCCAAAGGCAGCACCATAAACAATCATTGGCAAAGCGCCGGAGACGAGAAATGCCCAGTCCCATGTTTCACGCCATTTGGTGGCCGCGATCTTCGAGCGGTATTCAAACGCGACGGGGCGCATGATCATGCTAAACAACAACAGGATCATGACAACATAAAAGACTGAAAACGAAGTGGCATATAGGGTTGGAAACGCGGCAAAAATGGCACCGCCACCTAGAATAAACCAAACCTGGTTGCCGTCCCAATGCGGCCCGATAATGTTGAGCGCCACACGGCGTTCAGCATCGTTACGGCCAACAAAGCGCAGCAGCGCACCAACGCCCATGTCCATGCCAACCATCGTCGCAAGCCCGGTAAGAAGCACGCCGAGTAGAACGGCCCAGACGAACTTGAGGAGCATAAATATTTCCATGATCAAACCCTCTCTTATTCGGCGATGGCAAACATTGGCGTAGACTCGTTTTCTGCCATGTCATGTTCCTGCGGGCCTAGCCGTGCAAATTTAAACATTAAATATAGCTCGGCGGTGATGAAGCACGAATAAAGCACCGCAAAACCCAGCAGAGAGAACAGCATATAACCAATGGGGTGAGATGAAGCAGCCTGAAAAGTTGGTAACCAACCGTAAACACTCCAGGGCTGACGTCCGGCTTCCGCCGTGATCCAACCAAATTCACAAGCGATGATCGGAAGCGGGATCGACCACATCGTTGCCTTTAACAGCAGAGGATGGCGGGTTAGTTCGTTACGCAGACTGTAATAGGAGGCGAAGGCAAATAGAATAACAAAGTAAAAGCCCAGCGCCATCATGATTCTGAACGACCAGAAGGTGACAAACACATTCGGGATGGTTTGTTTTTCCGTCTGCGCGACAATGCTGGCCTGATTAGCCGGTGTAATTTGCGTCAAATCCTGGTTTGGCGCGTTACGCTGCGCCAGAAAACCGTAACCCATATCGCTTTCATTCGCCTTGAACGCCGCCAGATCGGCTGGGTCATGCTTAAGGCCAAAAGCCTGCAGCGCATTGATCGCTTTAATGCCCTTGAGAATTCTTGGGCCAGCCTGGTTTTCTAACGTAAGCAAGCCTGGAACAACGGTATTTTCTGAGTGGGTGACCAATGGCGTGAGCACATATGGCACGCCGATTTCAAAAATATTGCTTTGCGTCTTATCGTCAGGCAACGCCGCGAGCAGCCAGGGAGCGGCGGCGGCAGGTCCATGTGCGTTTGAATCCTGCCACAACCCCTCGATCGCCGCAATTTTTGTAGGCTGCACCAGATAATCCAACCGGCCCAACGCATCGCCCAGGGTGACCACCGCCATGGAGGAGATGACGCCAAACAGCGCGGCCATCCGGAAGGAACGAGCCGCCAGCGCCATATGTTCCCGACGAAGAATGTAAAAGGCGGAAATCCCCATTACAAATAGCGCGCCCGTGACAAACCCAGCGATTGATGTATGGACGAATTTTGCCTGTGCATCCGGGCTAAACACCAGGCTAAGAAACGAGTTGAATTGCATCCGCATCGTTATGGGATCGAAGCTGGCACCTTGCGGATTTTGCATAAAACCGTTAGCGATTAGAATCCATAATGCAGACAAATTGGAGCCGAGTGCGGTGAGATAAGTGACGGCAAGATGGCCGGGCTTGGAAAGCCGGTCCCAGCCAAAAAACATCAGACCAATGAATGTCGATTCCATGAAGAATGCCATCAACCCCTCGATTGCGAGGGGCGTGCCGAACACATCACCAACGAAATGCGAATACATGGACCAGTTTGTGCCAAATTCGAACTCCATGGTTAGGCCAGTGGCAACGCCGATTGCAAAATTAATACCGAATAACTTACCCCAGAAAAGCGCCATGCTTTTATAAATTTCTTTGCCGGTGATGACATAGACAGTCTCCATCGCGGCCAACATAAACGTCATACCTAAGGTAAGCGGCACAAAAATGAAGTGATACAAGGCAGTCAGCGCGAATTGTAATCGCGACAGATCAACAACGCTGGGGTCAATTAACGGCATGACATTAAGCTCCAAATTTGACGCAGCCCCAACGTGAGGGCGGAAGCATATCGCATTGAAACGGCGTAAAAATAGGCGAATGGTCGGTAAGGATCACCACAAACTCCAAATCAAAGACTATTCTCTTGCCTCTCTCGAGTAAGATTGTCCGATCCCTCGTTATCAACAAGGTATCGCGCTACTTGATACTCCTAGTTTATTTGCAGGATTGTAATATTGATTCATATCAAGCCTTCGCAAAACCTTTAGCACGAAGAAGATATCTCAAAACTGCTCCGCCTCCGGCTCAGGATGTCTCCGCCAGGCGCAACATATCGGCTCCCGGTTCAGTCAGGTCATTGGGTATTTCCAGGCTATAAACCTCCTGCATCAACGCCAGAGGTGCCGTGCGGTGGGTTATGCACAGCACCGTGCGCCCTGCCAGAAACGGCGCAAGGTCACGAAGATACTCCTGTTCTGTCGTCGCATCCAGGCCTTCCGTCGGCTCGTCGAGCACAAGCCAGGGGGTTGGCCGCAAGGCTGCCCGCGCCAACATCACGCGCCGGATCTGGCCGCCGGAAAGCTTCGCCCCAGCTTCGCCCACCAGCGTATCCAACCCTTTTGGTTGCGCGCGCACAAAATCTGCGAGCTGCGCCACCTCCAATGCTTTCCATAGCTCTTCATCGCTCGCCGTTCCATCGGCGAGCAGCAGATTGTCGCGGATGGAACTGTGGAACAAATGCCCGCGTTGCGAGATCACCGTAACGTATCGGGCTATGGCAAAGCTATCATAGCTGCGCAGGTCATGGCCGCCAAATTGAACGCTGCCAGCCTGATATTCATTGAAGCGTAGCAGCAGATTGATCAACGTCGTTTTGCCAGACCCGGTGGGGCCAACCACACCAACACAGCGCCCTTGTGGCACATGCAAGGAAAAATGTCGCAACACCCAAGGAGAGTCAGGAGCGTATCGAAGCGAGACATCATCGAGCACCAAGTCAAATCCTGTCGGTTCTGGTGCCGGGCTGGTCAACGCCGCAATCGGTAGCGGCAAATCGGCCAAGGCGAAAACGCGCCGGGCGGCAGCGCGGATCTGGCCGAGATATTGAAAGGCTTGCGGCAGCGGTGCCACCGCCTCGAATGCCGCCAAGGTGCCCAGTGACAATAGCGGCAAATCCGCGCCACTCAGCCGCCCCGCGGCCAGTTCGCCTCCCCCCACGAACACCACAGCCAGCAGTGTAAAATTTGTCGCCAGCCCGGCTATCGCCAAAGATAGGCCCGAGAGGTGGCTCATTGATGATTGGGCCCGCAGCAACCGCGCGTTATCGGCTTGCGCGCGGGCCATCAGCGCCGGTGCCGCGCCATATGTTAGCAATTCGCCCATGCCCTGCAACGCATCAACATAATCCGCCCGCATCGCAGCCTTTGCGTCGACGATCTCTGCGCCGGCACGGCCCCCGAGAACGCCGGTAAAGAGCGGTGCAACCATGCCCGTTAAGGCCAGCCCCGCGAGCAGCAGCAATGCCGCCTGACCGGAAAATACTGCAAAGAAGCCCGCCATGGCCAACGCGCAGAAGAAAGCCGTTAGCATGGGCAGGTAAACCCGCAGATAAAACAGATTTAGCGTATCAATATCGGCCGCGATGCGCGTTAGCAGGTCTGCCGCACGTTGCTCCTGCAGCGCCGCGGGGGCCAAGGGTTCCAGCCGCTCGTAAAACCAGACGCGCAGCGCCGCAAGCAGCCGGAACGTCGTGTCGTGCGTCACCAGTCGTTCAGCATAGCGTGCACCAACCCGAAGTGTCGCAAAAAATCGCACAGAGGCAGCCGGCGTAAAAAAATTGAACGCGTTCTGCGCCGCAAAACCGCCCAACCCGGCCAACGCCGTCGCGGCGAGAAACCACCCCGAAAGCGTCATTAACCAAAAATTGGCAAGCAGTGTTACGCATGCCAGCACCAGGCCGCCGACCATCTGCTTTCGAAACGGCAGCAGCAAATGCCGTAAACGCATTAAATCGCGCATGGTAACGCCCCATAGGCTTCGGCCAGTTTGCGATACGGCCCCTCCTGCGCAAGCAGCACCTCTGGCGGGCCCGCCTGGGCAATGCGCCCATCTGCCAGCACCAACACCTGGTCGGCCTGTGCAGCCACCGCCAGGCGGTGTGCGAGCATGATCACCGTCCGCCCTTGCGCCAGCGCAGAGATGGCCTGCAAAACCAATTGTTCGTTCACAAGGTCGAGAGAGGCTGTTGCCTCGTCCAGGATCAGTAAATCCGGGTTTTTCAGATAGGCCCTGGCTAAAGCAAGCCGCTGGATCTGGCCGCCCGAAAGTTTGGCACCCGCCTCGCCTACGGGGGCATCAAATTGACCTGGCAATGCCTCGATGAACTCCAAAGCCCGCGCGCGCTTTGCCGCCTCTCGCAAATCCGGCAGTAAAGCTTGTGGATTGCCCAAGCGAAGATTATCCGCAACGCTGCCCAGAAACAGCCGGGGGCTTTGCGGAACCCAGGCCAACCGCGACCACCATGCCTGCGGTGCCATCGCCGCAAGGTCCTGCCCATTAACCAGAATATGCCCCGCCTGCGGTTGCGCAAAGCCGAGCAGCAAACGGGCCAGGGTTGTTTTTCCGGCACCACTTTCCCCGATAATAGCCGTTATTTTACCGGCCGGAAAACTGGCGTCCAACCCACGCAACACCGCCCTGCCGTTATAAGAAAAACTTAAATTTTCGCATGTTATATGCAAGGCACCAGGCGGAACCGGCGCAGTACCGCTGCTGCGCTCGGGCGCTTCCAGCATGGCAAAAATCTGCTTTGCCGCGGCAATCGCCGTCATCCGGGCGTGATAATGCACCGAGAGCCCACGCAGCGGAACAAAATATTCCGGCGCCAGCAACAACACCAGAAAAGCGGGGTAGAAGGCGATATGGCCATGGATCAACCGCGCGCCAAACAGCACCGCCACCAATGCGATCGCAAGAGAGGCAAAAAACTCTAAGACGGCGCTGGTTAAAAAAGCAACCCGCAGCCCCGCCATCGTTGTCCGCCGGTAATCATCTGAAAGCTTCCGCGCGATCGCAATCTCATCCCGTGCCCGACCGAATAGTTTCAGCGTGGTCAGCCCCTGTAAGACATCCAGGAAATGCACGCCAAGAAGAAGAAGTTTTTCCCATTGCCGTTGATTGATTGCTTCCGCACGGATGCCAACAAAAACCATGAATAGCGGCACCAGCGGCCCCGCCACCAACAAGATCAGGCCAGAGTAAACATCCAGCCGGAACACCAACGCCAAAATTGCCAGAGGTACCGCGACACATAACGCCACCTGCGGCATATAGCGCGAAAAATACGGCTCTAGTGCCTCCACGCCATCCGACAGGGTTGCTGCGGCCTCGGCGCTCGCCTGATCCACAACGGCCAACGGTCCTTGGGCAAAGTATTTTTGCAACAGCCTGGCACGCAAATCTGATTTTATTTGGGCTGCGGCCTTAAACGCTGTGATTTCAGCTACATAGCTAAGCCCGGCCCGCAGCGCGAACAAGCCGGCAAGGGCGCACCCCCAACCCCATTCGGCATGAAGAGGCTGGTGCCTAAACACCAGCCCATTCACCATTTGCGCCAGGCAAACCGCCTGGGCAATAACGGACCATGCCGCGGCCACACCCAGCGCGATACTGGCGTAAAGGGCCTTCGGGCTTTGCCGACCTAACCGCGTCAGACGTTTGTCGATAGTTTCAGGCACGGGAGATAGCGCCCGCCAGACCTATTTCAAGCGCCTCCATAGTCATAAGGCCCCCCTGGGCTTCTCCGACCATATGCTTTGAGTATATCATTTTGCATGGTTTGGGTAGACCGTTTTGTCCAACACCAATTTGATCTCGCTCAAAGAATTCAGCCAAGAAACGAATTCGATTCGCAAAAGATGGTCAGAGTAAATTCCGCCGCCCGGAACGCTCCCCCACGCCAAAACGAATTGATTTTTATCAATGTCAGATTTCAGCGACCATGACAAAATGACTGCAATATCAAGAGAGATTGCTATGCTTGTAAAAGATCTCATGACGGTTAATCCAGTGACCGTTACCCCCGATTCGCTGCTCATAGATGCTGCCCGCCTAATGCTTGATCTCCGGCTAAGTGGTTTGCCGGTAGTTGATGCGGCTGGGACGTTAGTCGGGATTATCACCGAAGGTGATCTGCTCAGGCGCCCAGAGCTGGGAACGACTGGAAAGCCCTGGCCGTGGCTTATGGCCTTCTTAATGCCTGCGCGTAGTGCGGGTGACTACGCTCATACCCACACGCGTCATGTCCGCGAGGCGATGAGTGGGACTGTTGTTTCGGCCAGCTCGGATATGGAGCTGGGGACAGCAGTGAAGCTGATGTTGAAACACCGCATTAAAAGGCTGCCCGTTATCGCCGATGGCAAACTTGTCGGTGTTATCAGCCGCTCAGATCTCCTTCGCGCCTTGGCGAAGCAGCTTACACCTCCCGAGGGGAGCAACCCCGGGCCAGAGGCCATAAAAGCGCATATCAAGGCAACATTGGCAGAGCAATCCTGGGCGCCAACAACGGGCATTCATATTGAGGTGAGCGGCAATTCGGTCATTTTGGAGGGATACGTTTTCAACGACGAGGAACGCAAAGCGCTGCGCGTCGTGGCCGAGAATACTCCCGGCGTGAAGTATGTGCAGGATCAGCTTCGTTATATCGATCCGGCAACAGGGATAACATTTCCCCCCGCCTGATCAATGCGCAGCATCCGTTGTGATCGTTTAAAAATTTAACGCACAAAAGAGCATAATCATGATGAAGTTTTGTCTGTGCGGATTACTCTGCTCGGTTTGTTTGTTGGCGTTTACCCCACCCGTTTTAGCGCAAACCGTTCCGGGGCCTGCTTTTCAGGCCGGTGATCTATTATTCCGGGTCAGGGCAATCGGCGTGCTGCCAGAGAATTTCAGCAGTTCGGTTTCTGCTATCGGCGGGCATGTGAAGGCGACGGACCAGGCCGCCCCAGAAATTGATCTTTCTTATTTTCTGACCGATCATTTAGCCGTTGAGGGCATTGCAGCCACCACACGCCATGAGATTTCAGCAACGGGTACGGCAGCGGGGCGGGTCGATGTCGGCAGCGTGTGGGTTCTACCCCCGACGGTTGCGCTACAATATCATTTCTCGTCCATCACTGGTTTCCAACCTTATGTCGGCGCTGGTCTTACTGTTGCATTCTTCTACGACAGCCACCCTGCTGGCCCGACCGTTACAAAGGTTGGCTACAGTACCGCAGCTGGCCCCACGTTGGATGCCGGGTTTGACTATGCCCTTGGGCAAAACTGGTACGCCAATTTCGATGTAAAACAAATGTTCATCAGCACAAAAGCGCGCATCAACGGTGGGGCCATCGTCGCCAACACAGCGCTTAGCCCGACTGTCGTCGGCGCTGGCATAGGTTTTCGCTTTTAATTCCAGGCTCGCTTCACCCTGATGATCCTGTTTGGTGGAGCCAATGCTTGTTGGTTATTCGCTCCGAATGACTGGCAGTGGTTGACAACCTCCTGGTTGGCGCTGACAAACCGGTATGAGCTATCCACCTGTCCAACAGGCCATCAACACGCCGACCCCTGTCTTGGATAAAGTGGCGCGGTTGGCGGCCATCTTGGCTTCCTCGGACGATGCCATCATCTCGCAATCGATCGATGGCATCATTCTTGACTGGAATCTCGGCGCTGAACGAATTTTCGGCTACCAGGCCTCAGAAACCATCGGCCGTCCTATGGCTTTGCTGCTCCCCCCTGGGTACGAAAACGAAGACCTGACGATTTTAGCGCGGCTACAGAGCGGCGAGAGGATTGAACATTTCGAAACACAGCGCCTGCACAAAAACGGCGAGGTGATTGATATCTCTCTGACCACCGCGCTCTACCACAACCTTTCCGGCGAACATGCGGGTGCCATTCAGGTGGCGCGCGATATAACCACCGCCAAGCGGGCTGAACTGGAATTGCTAGAGCGAGAGGCTCGGCTACAAGCGGTCCTCGACACCGTGCCAGACGCGATGATCGTTATCGACCAGAATGGGATCATGCAATCTTTTAGCACGACAGCCGAGCGATTGTTCGGCTATACGGCGGCGGAAGCCATTGGCCGCAATGTCAGTCTGCTGATGCCCGAACCTTATCGTACACAACATGACGCTTATCTTGGCCGCTATCTCAGCACGGGTGAGCGGCGCATTATCGGTGTTGGCCGCGTGGTCATTGGCCAACGTCAGGATGGCTCCACTTTCCCCATGGAGTTGACCGTCGGCGAGACGCAAACCGCGCGGCACCGGCTTTTTATTGGTTTCGTGCGCGACCTGACAGAGCGTGAACTGGCCCAGCGCAGGCTGCATGAATTGCAAAGTGAGCTCATTCATATGTCGCGCGCCTCCTCGTTGGGGGAAATGGCGTCCGCTTTGGCCCATGAGTTAAACCAGCCTCTTTCGGCCATCGCCAATTATTTAAATGGCGGTCGGCGGTTGCTCGAAAACGGCCAGACCGAAAACCTGGCGATGGTACGCGAAGCCGTAGAGCGGGCCTCTGCCCAGGCATTGCGTGCTGGCCAGATCATCCGGCATCTGCGAGATTTTCTCAGCCGCGGCGAAAACGAGGCGCATTTTGAGAATCTGCCGAAGCTGCTGGAAGAAGCCAGCGCGCTGGCTCTGGCCGGGACCAAGGAGGCTGGCCTTACCATCGCCTTCTCGCTCGACCCCGCAGCCCAAACAGTATTTGCAGACAAGGTCCAGGTGCAGCAAGTCGTCCTCAACCTTGCCCGCAACGCCCTGGAGGCGATGCGCGGGACATCACGACAGGCATTGCAGATCGCCACGTGCCAACTTAATGATACAATGGTTGAGATCACTGTCGCTGATACCGGGCCGGGCATTGCCGCCGAGGTTGCGACGCGGTTGTTTCAGCCCTTTGTAACCACGAAGAAACACGGCATGGGCGTTGGCCTGTCGATCTCGCGCACGATCATCGAAGCGCATGGGGGCAAGCTCTGGGCGGAACCAAACCCGGGCGGCGGCACGATTTTTCATTTTACACTGCATACAGGCGCCAGAACCACAGAGGATGACGATGAGTGATGCGGTGATTCATCTCATCGACGACGATGCCGGTGTACGTCAATCCCTAACCTTCTCCCTGGCTACGGGAGGCTATGCCGTTCGCGCCTATGCCTCGGCTGAAGCGTTTCTCGCGGCATTGCCCGGCTTGCAGCCAGGCTGCGTCGTCAGTGACATTCGTATGCCTGGCATTGACGGTTTGGCCTTGCAACGGCGCTTACGGGAACAGCGCGTCGGCCTACCAGTGATCATCATGACAGGTCACGCGGATATTCGGCTCGCTGTTGAGGCAATGAAAGCCGGGGCAATAGATTTTTTAGAAAAGCCGTTCGATGACGAGATCTTGCTGGCGGCCATCCGTGAAGCCTTGGCGCATCGCACCAAACCTGGCCGCACCGAAGCCGATAAAGGGGATATTCAGAAACGGATGAACGCACTCTCCAACCGCGAGCGAGAGGTTCTGGCTGGATTGCTAGCCGGTCAGCCGAACAAGACCATTGCCTATGACCTGAATCTGAGTCCGCGCACAGTGGAAGTGCACCGCGCAAATGTGATGGCGAAAATGAATGCGGGTAGCCTTTCCGAATTGGTACGAATGGCCTTAACCGCAGAAAAATAATCGTTTCCGATCTTTGCGTCAGATCAAAGCGGTTGTTCAACCGTGGATTTAGGCTGCTTCGGGACATGCTTATTCTGCCGCCAGGAATGTTATCGTGCTAAGTGCCGCAAGCGATGCTGGTAAGCTCGTTCTTGTTCTGGAGGAGGATTCCGACGTTCGGGAGTCCCTGAGGTTTGCCTTAAAAATGGCGGGGATCAATGTCAGCACTCACCCGACAATCCCGGCACTTTTGGATGATTCAGGACTGTCACAAGCCGCTTGCCTGCTGATCGGCCACCATCCCCCATTATTCGATGCATTTGAGGCTATCTCCCAGCTCTATGCGCAGGATATTAGAGTACCCGTGATACTCATTACCGACCATGCCAAAGCAACATTACGTCGGCGGGCGGCCTGCGCGGGTATTAGCCGAATCATCGAACGACCAGATTTCGACAGCTCGGTGGTGGAAAGTGTCACCGAATTGCTGTTTTCACAATAAAACTCGCTCACTCAAGACCTTGAGTCTACGTAGAATCCCTTAGAGTAGAACCGAATATCATTCTCTCCTGCCCCCCATTAGACAGCAACATCTGCTGAGCTATGGAGGCCACCATGTCGTTCAAACCACAATCCGCCGGCGTAAATTTCGGCGACCTTTCGGGCATATTGGCCGGAAAGATATTGACGCATGAAGATGCCATAGACCTCTCGCGCCCCCAGGCACCGCGCATGTATGGAACGCAGCGATCCGTCCTGCGCGACCAGGAGATTTATGGTGAAGGCACTAAAGCCGATTGCTTCTTTAAGGTTGTTTCCGGCGTTGTGAGGTTGTGCAAATTTCTCAACGATGGCCGCCGCCAGGTTGTTTCCTTCCATTTTGCCGGCGATGTCTTTGGTGTGGAAACCGGTGCGATCCACAAGGTTTCGGCCGAAGCGGTATGCGATTCTACCTTGGTGGCTTACCGCCGCTGCAGCCTGGAGTCTGTTGTCTCGGGCAATGAGGATATCGTCAGACAGATGTTTTTCTACGCCATGCATAACGCCGAGCAGGCCCGCGACCATACATTACTGCTCGGCCGCTGCAATGCCATAGAACGTGTCGCCCACTTTCTGCGAGATCAAGCTCGCCATGGCGATAATAACAGCGAGATTGTACTGGAGATGTCTCGTATTGATATCGCAGACTATCTCGGGCTGACGATAGAGACGGTTTCACGCACACTTTCAAGGCTAGACCGCGACCACGTGATCGAGCTGGTAACGTCGCGTATCATCAGGATTAAGAACTTCTCAGCGCTGGCGGCTTATGCCGGCTGAGGTAGCAGCCATCCGTTCGGCATAGCCAAAAAGCCTGGTTTTACATCGTTGTAGGCTTGTGTCGTAAGATCCGCTTCGCCCGGTTGATGCCCGACAGGAGATGAATTTGAACCACGCTGAATTGATCGCTCGCTATGACGGGCGCGTGCCGCGTTACACAAGTTATCCCACCGCGGTCCAGTTCTCAAACGATGTCGGTGCTGAACAATATGCCGACTGGCTTGGCATGGTGTCTGCGGCCACACCGATATCGCTTTATTTGCACGTCCCTTTTTGCGAGCGGCTTTGCCTTTATTGCGGCTGCAACACCACGGTGGTCAGGCAAGACTCTCCCCGCCGCACATATGCTGAATTACTCGCCAAGGAGATTACGATGCTGGCGACACACATCGGACACCGCGCCGAGGTGGCCAGCGTGCATTGGGGTGGCGGTACGCCGACAACATTGCCTGATGATTGCCTCACCAACCTCATGGATCTCATCCGTGAAAAATTCGTCCTCAGACCGAATGCTGAGATCGCAATTGAAATTGATCCGGCCAGTTTTAATGAAAACAGGTGCCAGACTTTAAAAGCAATGGGCATTAACCGCGCCAGCCTCGGCGTGCAGGATTTCGACCCGCAGGTACAGGCCGCCATTGGCCGCCCGCAAAGTTTTGCCGAAACCCAGGCTTGCGCTACCGCATTACGCCGCGCTGGCGTTTCCGCCCTGAACCTCGACCTTATCTACGGCCTGCCGCATCAAACTGAGGAATCCGTGAAGCAGACCGCCCAACAGGCGCTGGCATTAAGAGCTGGGCGCATAGCGGTGTTCGGGTATGCCCATGTGCCCTGGATGAAGCGTCATCAATCGCTCATTCCCGAATCCTCCCTGCCGGACGCTAACGCACGCTTCGCACAGTTGAACACCATTGCGCATGTGTTGGAGCGCGCGGGCGGTTTTATGCCCATTGGGTTGGATCATTATGCTCAGGCGGATGACGCACTGGCAAAGGCCGCGGCCGCCAAATTATTGCGCCGTAGCTTCCAGGGTTATACCACCGACGCCGCACCTGTTCTACTCGGCATCGGTGCCAGCGCCATTGGCCATCTGCCAGCAGCCTACGTACAGAACGCAACCAGCGTCCGGGAATATGGCGCTGCGATCAACGCAGGTGTTTTAGCCACAGCACGTGGCGTAGCCTTAACTCTGGAAGACAGGATGCGACGCACGGTCATCGAAAAGATCATGTGCGATCTGGAAGTGGACCTTATCGAAACCGCACGCGAATTTGGCTGTGATGCCGCGCTGCTCCTAAAGGACAGCCCCAGGCTGGCAACGTTCGCGCAGGATGGCTTGCTAAAGTGGGACGGGCGCCGAATAGATATTTCACCTGCCGGGCGCCCTTTCATCCGTAGCATTGCCAGCACTTTCGATGCTTATCTCGTCCGAAATGAAACTGGTTTACGCCATGCGCGGGCCATGTAAGAATAATGACGCGCGCAGCTTGCCTTATGACTCATCTCAAAATGCAACTCGCTGCCAGCCTGGCGCAAAAGCGGGCTTTCCCCGGTATCTGGGCCAGACAAAAGATGGCCTGAATTCGAAGTTGCATGCTGTCTGCCACGAGGATGGCAGGCCCGTGCTATTGCACCTCACGGCAGGTTAGGTCAGCGATCAAAAGGGCGCCCATGATTTTCCTGTCTGCAATCCGTCTTGCCGCAACCGTTGCCTTCTATCTTAAAGAATGAGTTCTGAGCCTAGTTTGCCAGTTTTACCGATGCCATTCATGTTCTCGATCTATTACAGTTAGTCTTGAAACGTGGAAATCCTTCTTGGATTAAGGGTTGAACGGGCGGCCATCGTCGCGCAGCACGACATAGATGGCCGGGATGACAAGCACGGTGAGGAGGGTGGAGGAGGCAAGACCGAATAGCAGGGCCGTGGCGAGGCCTTGAAAGATAGGATCGGTGAGAATGGTTGCGGCCGAGATCATGGCCGCAATGGCGGTGAGCAGGATTGGTTTGATGCGGATGGCACCAGCCTCCAAGAGCATCTCTCGCAGTGGCCTGTTGCCGCCCTGGCGGCAGCGGATGAAATCAACCAGCAGGATCGAGTTACGCACGATAATACCGGCCAGTGCGATGAAGCCGATCATGGAGGTGGCGGTGAAATCGGCATCGAGCAGCCAATGCCCGAGCATGATACCGATGAGGGTGAGCGGGATTGGCACCAGAATAACGAGGGGCAGCTTAAAGGAGCCAAACTGTGCTACGACGAGCACGTAGATGCCAAGAATAGCGACGCCGAAAGCGATCCCCATATCGCGGAAGGTGACATAGGTGATCTGCCATTCGCCATCCCACAACAGCGAGGGCTTGGCTTCATTCTTGGGCTGGCTGACGAAGCGGATCTGTGGTTTGGGCAAGCTCCCCCAGTTCGCTTTGGCAATGGCATTATCCACTGCGAACATGCCGTAGATGGGGGATTCAAATTTGCCAGCGAGCTCGCCGGTTACCATGTCAACGAAATGCCCGTCGCGGCGAAAGATCGTGCGTGAACCAGGAACGGTTTTGGCACTGACGAGCTGGCCGAGCTCGACGACATTGCGTTGGCCCGGCAGCACG
>JAKBCH010000022.1 GCA_021808055.1 Pseudomonadota bacterium
CCATGGCGGCTTGCAGGGCGCAAATCGGGTCCACCTCGGTCACCTTCACGCGGCAGCCCGCGTTTCGCAGGCTGGCGGCGGAGCCTTTGCCGACATCGCCGAAGCCTGCGACCACGGCGACCTTGCCGGACATCATCACATCCGTGCCACGGCGGATGCCATCCACCAGGCTCTCGCGGCAGCCATAGAGATTGTCGAACTTGGATTTGGTGACGCTGTCATTCACGTTGATGGCGGGCACGAGCAGCGTGCCAGCCTTCGCCATTTCCCACAGGCGGTGCACGCCGGTGGTGGTCTCTTCGGAGATGCCGCGAATATCGGCCAGCATGTCCGGGTATTTATTGTGCATCAGCTGGGTAACGTCGCCGCCATCATCTAGGATCATGTTCGGGGTCCAGCCATCCGGGCCGCGCAGGGTCTGTTCGATGCACCACCAGAACTCATCCTCGGTCATGCCTTTCCAGGCGAACACCGGAACACCTGCCGCGGCAACGGCGGCGGCGGCCTGGTCTTGCGTGGAGAAGATGTTGCAGGAGGACCAGCGGACCGAGGCGCCAAGGGCGGTAAGGGTTTCGATCAGCACGGCGGTCTGGATGGTCATGTGCAGGCTGCCGACGATGCGCGCCCCGGCCAATGGCTTGGATTTGCCGAACTCTTCGCGCAGCGCCATCAGGCCGGGCATTTCGTCCTCGGCCATGGCGATTTCCTTGCGGCCCCAGGCGGCGAGGGAGATGTCTTTGACCTTGTAATCGCTGGGCAGGGTAACGTCGGGCATGGGAGTGGTCCTTAAATCAACAAAATTTGGGCAATCCTTATTCGCTTGGGGGCGGGATGCCAACCGGCAACCCTACGAAATAGGCGGCGCCCCCCCCCAGATGGGCTGATTGTTCAAAGGCCGTGGGGGGGCTGCCCAGAACCTGGGCCGCCGGGGCCATAAACCGGCACCAGCAACAGCAGATTGTCGCCATCGGCAAAGCTGAGGGTCATGGCTATTTTGCTGCCCAACGCCATTTTTGGCTGCATGCACATTAAATGGTAGCCACCTTCCGCAAGGCTTACCTGCCCATGTGCCGGGATGGTGAGGCTGTTCACCATGGCCATGGCGGCAGTGCCACCGTCGTTTACGCTTTCATGCAGCATTAATGCGCCGCAGGCGGGAGAGCTGGCGCTTATCAGCTTTGTGGTGATGTCCCCGCTATTCGTGAGAACCATATAGCCAGCGGCAGGCAAATTGGGCAGCAGATAGCGCACCCAGGCATGGCCAGCGTGCACATTGGCGGGGGCGGGCGCGGGAACCGGAGACGCGGCGCCCAGCAACACAGGCAGGGTAAAAAGCACCAGAAAGCGTTTCATCTCCCAAGGTTATCTCAACACAACCCTGCCAGGAACCCCCGGTTTATTGCCAAGCGGCCGCGCCCGGCGCACAACAGGCCTCATGGACCACCCCCGCCTCGCCGATGCCACCCGCGCCACTCGGCGCATGTTTGTGCGTGACCTTGTTTTGGAGGCGCGGATTGGCGTTTACGCGCATGAACAGGGCCGCACCCAGCGCATTCGCGTGAATTTGGATATGGCCGTGGAGGATGATGGGGCGGCCAATGTTTCCCGCCCTGCCGTGGGGGCGGACGAGCTTGGCCGTGTGGTGGATTACGACACGGTGATGACCGCCATGCGCGATGTTGTGGCCGCCGGGCATGTGCAGCTTGTGGAAACTCTGGCCGAGCGAGTGGCCGAGATGTGCCTGAAGGATGCGCGTGTGCGGGTTGTCCGGGTCATGGTCGAGAAGCTGGATGTGTTTGCGGATGCCGCCAGCGTGGGCGTGGAAATAGAACGCCGGAATGCCTAGTTTTCCACGGGCTGAAAATATGCAGGATCAAAGGGTTTCAGCAGGATTCAAGGGTTAAAAAACGATTGGGACGCCGCAAAATTTATTTTGAAAATCAACATGTTAACTTTAAGTAATCGTTCTTTATGGCCGATGCGGGACGCTATTTACGGCATAAGTTTTCCAAGGGCTGAAGACAGAGAATCCACAAACTTATCCACAACCAGGAGGGGATAAGTTGGAGCGACGGGAAACCGGGGTCAACATTATCGAGACCGCTTTGGAGACCATGCCTGGCAATCCTGGCGTGTATCGGATGCTGGATGAAAAAGGCGAGGCGAACTATGTGGGCAAAGCGCGAAACCTGAAGAAACGCGTCACCTCGTACACACAAATCAACCGCCTGCCGGAGCGGCTGCGGCGCATGGTGGCGGATACGGCCGCGATGGAGATCGTTACCACACATACAGAAGCCGAGGCGCTGCTGCTTGAGGCAAACCTCATCAAGCAGCTGAAGCCGCGCTTTAATATTCTGCTGCGGGACGATAAATCTTACCCCTGGCTGTTGCTGACGGCGGGGCAGGAATTCCCGCGTATCGGCAAGCACCGCGGCGGCCAAAACAAGGCGGATTTTTATTTGGGGCCGTTCGCCTCGGTCTGGGCCGTCAACCAGACCGTGCAAGCGTTGCAGCGCGTGTTCCTGCTCCGTACTTGTGCCGATACTGTGTTTGCCAACCGAACCCGGCCTTGTTTGCTGTTCCAGATTAAACGCTGCGCCGCCCCTTGCGTGGGCCGGGTGAGTGCCGAGGAATACGGCGCACTGGTGAGCCAGGCCAAGGATTTCCTGCAGGGAAAAACCGGCGCGGTGCAGAAGGAGCTTGCTGTTGCAATGCAGCAAGCGGCTGAAAACCTTGAGTTCGAACGCGCAGCATCTTTAAGAGACCGCATAAGGGGCCTTGCCTATGTGCAGGGCAACGACGTGATTAACCCCGCCAGCCTGGGCGATGCCGATGTGATTGCCCTGCACCAGCAGGCGGGCCAGGCCTGTGTGCAGGTGTTTTTTATTCGTGGCGGGCGCAATAATGGTAATCGCAGCTTCTTTCCCGCCCACACCAAAGACGAGGAGCCGGGGGAAATTCTCTCTGCCTTCATCGCACAGTTTTATGACGACAAACCGCCGCCGCCGCAGATTTTGCTGAACCACGCGCCGGAGGAGCAGGCTTTGCTGGAAGAGGCGCTGAGCCTGAAGGCGGAACGGCGCGTGCACATTGCCGTGCCGCAGCGCGGGGAAAAAGCCGATGTGGTGGCTCATGCCGCCACCAATGCCCGCGAGGCGCTGGAGCGCAAACTCGCCGAGACGGCCGGGCAGGGAAAACTTCTGGCTGCTGTGGGTGAGCTGTTTGGTCTGGCTGAAACACCAAGGCGGATTGAGACCTATGACAACTCCCACATCATGGGCACGAATGCTTATGGCGTGATGGTGGTGGCGGGGCCGGAAGGGCCGATGAAATCTGCTTACCGGAAATTCGGCATCAAAAGCGTGATTACCCCAGGCGATGATTTCGCCATGATGCGGGAAGTGCTGCAACGCCGCTTCAGCCGCGCTTTGGAGGAGGACCCGGACCGCTCTGGCGAAACCTGGCCGGATTTGGTGCTGATTGATGGCGGTGCGGGCCAGCTTTCCGCTGCCAAAAGCGTGATGGCGGATCTGGGGCTGGAGGATATTCCCATGGTGGCCATTGCCAAGGGGCCAGACCGCGATGCCGGGCGCGAATGGTTCCATATGGATGGCCGCGACGCCTTCCAGTTACCACCGCGCGATGCGGTGTTGTATTTTCTGCAACGCCTGCGGGACGAAGCGCACCGCTTTGCCATCACCACCCACCGCGCCGCTCGCAGCAAGAAAATCACCACTTCCGAGCTGGACGAGATTCCCGGCATTGGTGCCGCGCGCAAGAAGGCGCTGCTGCTGCATTTTGGTTCAGCGCGGGGGGTGAAGGGAGCCGGGCTGAAGGATTTGGAGGCCGTTGCCGGCATTAACCGCGCCACGGCCAAAGCGGTTTATGCCTTCTTTCACCCAGGGGTAAGGCTGGATGCGTAATTCCCCCTTGGCTTCAAAGGCGGAATGGCTAAATTCATGAACATGAAGCGCGAGGGGCTTAGATGAGCGGGACAAGATGGGCGGATGTGATGAAGCTGGCCGCTACAGCACCGGATATCCGTAGCCTTTTTGCCGCAAATCCGCAGCGCTTCGCGCAATTTTCCGTTCAGGCGGCAGGTGTGTTGCTGGATTTTTCAAAAACATCACTTACCGAGGAAAGCCTGGTGGCGTTGCTGGCGCTCGCCCGCGCGGCGGGGGTGGAAGCCTGGCGCGATGCGATGTTTGCAGGCGAGGCCATCAACAATACCGAGCAGCGTGCTGTTTTGCACACCGCTTTACGCGCGCCTGCAGATGCGGTGGTTGCAGTTGCAGGCCGGAATGTAATGCCACAGATTCAGGAAACATTGAGCCTTTTTCTGGACTTTGCGGAGGCGGTGCGCGGTGGTGCGATTGCGTCGTCGGACGGAAATGCATTTACCGATGTGGTGAATATCGGCATTGGCGGGTCGGACCTTGGGCCCGCCATGGCCACAATCGCACTGGCACCGTATCATGATGGGCCGCGTTTGCATTTTGTCTCGAACGTGGATGGCGCGCATCTTGCGGATACGCTGCGCAAGCTAAATCCGGCGCGAACTTTGTTCATTGTTGCTTCGAAAACCTTCACGACGGTGGAGACGATGACCAACGCGGCCACCGCCCGGCGTTGGGTGGCCAAGGCCTTGGGCGAGGCGGCGGTGAGCGCGCATTTTTGTGCTGTATCCACGGCCATTGATAAATGCGCAGGCTTCGGCATTTCCGCTGATCGGATCTTTGGCTTTTGGGACTGGGTTGGCGGGCGGTATTCGGTCTGGTCGTCCGTCGGGCTGCCGGTCGCCATCGCCATAGGGGCTAAAAATTTCCGTGCGTTTCTGGCTGGCGCGCGAGAGATGGACGAGCATTTTTGCGCTGCCCCGCTTGAGCAAAACTTGCCCGTTCTGCTGGCGCTGATTGGCATTTGGCACCGCGATGCGCTGGGCTACCCCGCGCGGGCGATTTTGCCATACGACCAGCGCCTGGCGCGCTTTCCGGCTTATTTGCAACAGCTTGATATGGAATCCAACGGCAAGTGTGTGACGCGGGAGGGTGAGCCGGTTGCCCGCCCCACCGGCCCGCTGGTGTTTGGCGAGCCAGGCACCAACGGCCAGCACGCGTTTTATCAGTTGCTGCACCAGGGCAGCGATGTGATACCTTGTGAATTTTACATCGCTGCAAAGGGGCATGAACCGGAGCTTGCCCAGCATCACCGATTGCTAATTGCCAATTGCCTCGCGCAGGCCCAGGCGCTGTTGCAGGGCCGCACACTGGAAGAGGCTGGCGGCAACCCGCACCGGGTGTTTTCCGGCAACCGGCCCTCGCTGGTGACAGCCTATGAAATTCTGGACCCGGCGATGCTGGGCAAGCTGGTGGCGCTTTATGAGCACCGGGTGTTCACGGAAGCCGCGATCTGGAACATCAGCGCCTTCGACCAATGGGGCGTGGAGCTGGGCAAGGAGCTGGCGACGAAGTTGCTGCCGGTGGTGGAGGGGAAGGAAACCCCCGCGCAAGCCGACGGCTCGACAACAGGGCTTATTGCTTTTTTACGCGGCGGCGCGGTTTAGCCAGTGGTGTTCTGGCGCTGATGAAGCGCCTCCACGCGCGTTAGTAATTCTGAAAACATGAAGGGTTTGACAATATAATCGTCGCCGCCTGCTTCCAGCCCGGCTATCCAATCCCCCAACGCGCCCAGGCCAGAGAGAAACAGCACCGGCGTTTGTACCCGTTTGTTTCGCAATGTGCGCAACAGCTCCGCGCCGTCCACCCCGCCGGGAAGCTGGCGGTCGAAGATCATTACATCGAACCGCTTTTTCATCGCCTGTTCAAAACCATCCTGGCCATCCGCCGTATGGGTGACCTCGTGGTTGGCATCCTTCATGCCGGTGGTTACGATTTGTGCCACGGACTCATCGTCCTCGATGAGCAATATCCGCATGAATTTTATCCTTCCAAACGCTTAGCTGTTGGCTTCTTGTATAGCCTTAATCTATCATGACATGCCTTACCGCTGCGTGTTGTTTTTTAGATTTTTGGGGGTGAGATATCGTCTTATGGTCGAGGCATGACATCAGACGAGGGCAAGGACCGAGCGCGGAACACCGCGTTAGAAGACTTTGCGGCGCAGGTTGCGCATGACTTCAACAATCTTCTCACCGGCATTATGGGCAATTTGGAATTGCTGCAATTGCGCGTGGCCCGCACCGGAACGCCTGGGTTGGATGGCTATATGAATGCTGCGAATGCTTCCAGCAACCGCGCCGTGGCGTTTGTCGGGCGGTTGCTGGTGTATTCCGGCCGGTTGGCGCAGGAGCCGGTGTTGGTGCCCCTGGCGCAGTTAATGCGTGAGATTGCCGCGATGCCGGAATGGCAGGGGCTGGAATTGCACCTGCCGGACGAAACAGTGTGCGTGCGCGTTGACCCGGCGCAACTGCGCCTGGCGGTTGCCGAACTTCTACAAAATGCGCGTGAAGCGGTGCAGGATGGCGGTTCATCCATCAGGCTAAGTGCCGTGGTGGAGCATGGCGAGGTGGCGGTTATCGTGCGCGACGATGGGCCGGGTATGCCGCCGGAGATTAAGGCGCAGGCGGGGGGTGTGCTGTTCTCTTCTCGTGCGAACGGTGCGGGGCGGGGGCTTGGCCTGGCCATTGCGGCACGCGTTGCGGCAGCGGCGGGAGGGCGGCTGGAGCTGGAAAGCGCGCCGGGCGCGGGGTGCACCGCGAAGCTGGTTTTGCCGGTGATGTGAGGCTGGCTGGGACGGGAGGATTCGAACCTCCGCATGGCGGAATCAAAATCCGCTGCCTTACCGCTTGGCGACGTCCCAATGCGCGCGCTCTCATAAGCCGGTCTGGGGCGGCTGGTAAAGCCCCCCACCCCAACACCACCAGCCGGAACGCGCGGCCAACAGGGCGGCGGCGGTTTGTGCTTCGGCCTGGGTGTTGAACAAGGCGAAACAAGTGGCCCCCGAGCCGCTCATGCGCGCCAGCAAGCTGCCAGGCAGGGCGCTTAATGCCGCCAGCACCTCGCCGATGACCGGCTGGAGGGAGATGGCAGCTACTTGCAAATCATTGGTACAACGCCGCAAATCATCGGTCATGGCGGCGGCGCTTGGCCACATCGCGGGTAACGCCGGAGCGGGCGAAAAATCTCCCGTGCGGGCTTTGAACACGGCGGGGGTGGGCACCGCCACGCCGGGGTTCACCAGCATGATGCCAAATTCCGGCAGGCTTGGGGCGGGGCTAAGAATTTCGCCGATGCCCTGCATCCGGGCGGGGCGTGAGGCGAGGCACACCGGCACATCGGCCCCCAGTTGCAAGGCGATGCCGGTTAAATCCGCGTTGTTGATGCCCCATAATGCGGACAATGCCCGCAGAGCGGCCGCCGCATCCGCCGAGCCGCCGCCGATGCCCGAGGCCACGGGCAGGTTTTTCTCCAGCCGCAGCCGCGCCCCGCGCCCAGGTACCAAGGCCCGTGCGGCGCGCAGCAGCAGATTATCAGGCTCGGCCTGAAGGGCTGCGCCGAACGCGCCACCGAGGCTGAGGCTGAGCGCCTCCGCGGCTTCTACCTCCACCAGATCGCCTACCTCTGGGAATACCGCCAGGCTGTCCAGCAGATGGTAGCCATCCGCCCGCTTGCCGGTGACATGCAGATATAAATTGACCTTGGCCGGGGCGAAAACGCTGATGCTCATGGGGAATGCTGGCTGAAATGCTGGTCGAGTTTGGCTTCAAGTGCGGCTTTCAGCTTCGGGTCCGGGTTCAGGTTCAATGCTCTGTTCCATTGATAGCCCGCCTGTAGAGGCTGGCCTGCCTGCCAGAAGGCATCACCCAGATGCGCGTTGACCTCCGCATTATCCGGGGTGAGCTCCACCGCCTGAATGAGCAGCGCCAGCCCTTGTTTGGTGTTGCCGCGTTTCAGCTCGACAAAGCCCAGCGAATCCAAAACCGCGCCGTCATTCGGGTCTAACCTCGCCGCCTTGGTGAGCATTGCTTCCGCCTGGTCCAGATTCACATCGTGCAGCGCCCAGCTATAGCCGAGATAATTCAGCACATATGGCTGGTCTGGCGAGAGCTTCAGCGCCAGCTCGATATCGGGTTCCGCGGCGCTCCAATTGCCAGTCTGGTCCTCGCAAATGCCACGGTCGAAATACAGCGCCCAGGCATCCGGTGGCGGCGGATGGCCTGCCAGGGCGATGGCTTTTTGGTAATAAGGCAGGGCCTGTTGGCACTCCCCCGCATTACGCCGGATATCGCCGGCGGCGGCCAGTAGTCCGGCATCGCCTGGATGGCTGGCGATCATGCCATCCAGCAGGGATACAGCCTGGTCAATCTGGCCAAGGCTTGCCAGCAAACTGGCCTGTTGCAGGGCAGCCGGGCCATAAAGCGGGTCTGTGGGTTGAATGGGCACCAGCGTGGCGATGGCGTTTTGCATCTGCACGCTGCTGGGGGTGTAGCTGGGGTCGCTGCCGTAGACCTGCGCGTTGGCCAGCAGCAGCCGGGCGGCTGCAAGGTCTGGCCGCAATTGCAGGGCAAAGCGCAGAAACACAACGCGCAGAAAGCCTGCCTGGGGCTGCGAAAGCGAGGCGGCAAGGGTGAGATAAGCCTCCGCCAAGCCTTCCACCGGGGTGGAGATGACCGGCGCGCTAATCTGTTTTTCAAGCTGCGGCAGGGCGATTGTGAGGTCTGGGTGGGCCGCCACCAAGGCGGCCAACACGGCCTGCGCCTGGCTGGTCTTGCCTTGCCGCGCGTACCAGCTCGCCAGAATTTGGGCGAGGCGCAGATTGGAGGAATCCGCGGAAACCGCGCCGTACAGCTGGGTGGCACTTTTGGTATCGCCCGCCGCATCGGCGATGAGTGCCGCGTTTAGCACATACATGGCCCCGAACGCATTGTCGTTGAAGGCTGGGCCGAGCGTGTTGAGCGCGCCTTGCTCATCGCCCTGGCCAAACTGGGTCCAGGCGAGTAGCAGCGGCTCGATCATCGCGGCGAGCTGGTCGCGCGGCAGAGTGTTGAAGAATTTTGCCGCCAAGGCGTAATGGCCAGCCATGGCCGCCTGGTTACCGCGCAGCAGCGAGGCGAGGGCGTTGCCCGGCAGGCGTGGCGCCAATTGCAAGGCTTCCGGGCTGCCGGAAAGCACTCCGGCCATGAAGCCTTGCTCAGCCAGTTGCGCGTTCGTGGGGTCTTGCTTCAGCGCGGCCGCGTAATAACGCGCGGCACGGGCGGGGTCGTTCACCGAACCCGCATAACGGGCCGCCAGAAACGCGCCCAGCGCCGGGTTGGAGGCGGCCAAATGGGGCGGTGCCAGCGGGGCGGGGGTGCTGCCGCCTGGCCCTGCCGCGCAGGCGGATAGCAAGATGCAGGCGGCTATGGCGGCGCGGCCAAACGGCAAGGAGATCGGCATGGCCAAGCTGTAGCAGCGGGATGGCCGCCCCGCAAAATACGGACAAATAAGGTTTGCTTGTTCCGCCGCGCGCGCTGGGATAGGCTGGGGCTATGCAATCAGGGTTCGAGGCCACGACCGGCGACATTACCGTGCAGGTGCGCGTGGCTTATCTGGATGAACAATCCCAGCCCGAAGCCGGGCAATTCTTCTGGGCGTATCACATCACCATCATCAACCACGGTGTTGAGACCGTGCAGCTTTTGAAGCGAAGTTGGGTGATTACCGATGCCAATGGCCGGGTGGTGAACGTGCATGGCGAGGGTGTGGTGGGTAAGCAGCCGGTGCTGCGACCCGGCGAGAGATTTGAGTATAGCTCCGGCACGCCGCTCGGCACTTCAACCGGCTTCATGGTGGGCACATACCATATGAAATTATTGCCTTCGAGCATGGCGTTTGACGTGGCGGTGCCCGCCTTCAGCCTGGATAGCCCGCACCAGGATGCGCGGCGGCATTGAATTTTGACAGAATGATCCACCTGGCTCGGGTGAGCGTATTGATGTGCTGCGATGAGAAGCGAAATGGAGCGCGTTTTGAAGACCAATGAAAAGGGCGGTAACGTCGCCAAGAAAAAGCAGAGCCGGGTGAGGCCCAGCCGTGATGAGGCCGAGGCAGCGGTACGCACATTGCTGCTATGGGCCGGCGAGGATATCTCCCGCGAGGGTTTGCGCGATACGCCCAAGCGAGTCGTCAAATCTTACGAAGAATTCTTCAAAGGCTATGGTGAAGACCCGGTGGCCATACTTTCCCGCACCTTTGAGGAGACGGATGGCTATGACGAGATTGTGCTGCTGAAGGATATCCGCCTGGAGAGCCATTGCGAGCATCATATGGTGCCGATTGTAGGACGGGCGCATGTGGCGTATCTGCCGGGCAAACGTGTTGTCGGGATCTCTAAGCTGGCGCGGGTGGTGGATGCTTTTGCCAAGCGCTTCCAGATTCAGGAGAAGCTGACAGCGCAGATTGCCAACACCATCCAGCAGGTGTTGCAGCCGCGCGGTGTGGCGGTGGTGATTGAGGCGAACCACCAATGCATCTCTACTCGTGGCGTGCACAAGCCGGGTGTTTCTATGGTGACCAGCCACATGCTGGGTGAATTCCGGGAAAATGATTCGACCCGGCGGGAGTTGCTGGCGATGCTGCAAACCCGGACCTGCACAGCGGAGTGACCTGAACTTTAGAGGAGCCTATCCGTGCCGAGCGATACAGCCCGCCTCACAAGCAGCCCTTTCAGTGCCGCCCGCCCCGCAGGGGGTGCGGCAAGCCAAGCCAACCGGAGGCTGGTTGCCAACTGGCTTTACCTGCTCGCCTTCATGATCTGGGTGATGGTCGGTATTGGCGGCTATACGCGCGATTCCGGCTCCGGGCTTTCGATCATGAAATGGGAGCCGATTATCGGCGTGCTGCCGCCGCTGAACCAGGATGCCTGGAACAAGCTGTTCGCGCTGTATAAAACCATTCCGCAATATCAGATTTTGCATCCCGGTATGGGGTTGCACGGCTTTCAACAATTGTTCTGGCCGGAATATTTTCACCGGCTTTGGGGGCGGTTGATGGGCATGGTGCTGCTGGTGCCGCTGGTTATTTTCGCGCTTACCGGGCGTGTTGAAAAACGCCTTATCAAATGGCTGTTCCTGCTGTTTCTGCTGGGCGGGCTACAGGGGCTTATCGGCTGGCTGATGGTCTCCTCAGGCTTCGACCCGGATTCCACCGCCGTTGCGCCAGGCTGGCTCTCGCTGCATTTCTTCGGCGCGATGTTCCTGTTCAGCGCGGTGTTGTGGACGGCCTTTACCGTCACCGCGCCTGAACCCGGGCGTTATGCAGGTTTAAAAGGCTTGCGCGGCCATTGCATAGGCTCTTTCGCGGTGCTGCTGCTGGCGATGCTGGGCGGCACCATCGTTTCCGGCATTCATGGCATCGCGGATTTTTCCATGGCCAAGAATATCGGTACCGGGCAGCCGCCCGCTGGTTGGCCCGCCGGGTTTCTCAGCAACCCCGCCACGGTAATCTTCGACCACCAGACATTGGCGGTGCTGGCGGCGCTGGCCATTATCGCCATCACCGTCCGCGCATTGCGCAAAGAGGCGCCACCGCCGGTGCGCGATGCCGCCTTGCTCGCGGGCGGGCTGGTGATATTGCAATTTGTGCTGGGGGTTACCGCCCTGGTTTCGGCCAAGATTGACCTTGGCGTGGCGCACCAGATGAATGCGGTGGCGCTGATGGGGGCGATGCTGTTGATCATTCATCGGCTGAGAGGTGCCACACGCTAATGACGAAGGATAAAGCCGTCGGGAACTGGCTGCTGCTGCTGGCCGCGATGGTGTTTGGCATGGTGGTTGGCGGCGGCCATGCGCGAACCATAGGTGCCAGTTTTTCCATTCAGGTTTGGCGGCCGTTCACCGGCTTTATACCGCCGATGAATGGGGCGGACTGGAACCAGCTTTACGGGCTGTTCCAGCGCACCGCGCAGTATCAGGCTCACCCGATCAACATGGCGCAGTATAAGGCCCTGTTCTGGCCGATGTTTCTGGACCGCTGTTGGGGCAGGTTGATGGCCTGCGTGTTTCTGCTGCCCTTTGCGGTGTTTCTGCTGAAAGGCCGGATTCAGCGCAAGCTGGCCCTCTGGCTCGGCTGTATTTTTCTGCTGGGCGCGGGGCAGGCAACCTATGGCTGGTATATGGTGCAGACCGGCATGTATCCCGGTGTGCTCTCCCCGCCGCCGGTTTGGGCGGCGCCGCATCTGCTCTCCGCCATGCTGATTTTCGCGGCCTTGCTCTGGACCGGCCTGAGCTTGCGCAACCCAGAGCCGGTGCGAGTTGAAGGCGCTGTTACGCTGCGCGGGTTTACCACCACCACGATGGGGTTGGTCTGGCTCACCATGGGCTTCGGCGCGCTGGTTGCCACCTCCGGCGCGTTGAAGGTGTTCAACACGTTCCCCACCATGGATGGCGCCTGGCTGCCGCCGGACATGTTCGGCAATAACCCGGTTTGGATGAATTTCATCACCAACAAGGGTACGGTGCAGTTCTGCCACCGCCTGCTGGCGACAATCACTGCGCTCACCGCCCTCACCACCGCCGTGATGGGCCTGCGGATGAAGTTGCCGCCCGCCACGCGGGATTTATTTCTGCTGCTGGCAGGGCTGGTGGCGTTGCAATATGTGCTCGGCATGGCGACACTTGTGCTGGGAAATAACGAGCTCGGCTTTGTGCATGAGCTGAATGCCGTGCTGCTGTTTGCCGCCGCCATAGCTGCCCGCCATGGGTTGCGCGGCGCGGTGGCGGCCCCCGCCGGAGCCTTCGCCCCGGCGGAATAGGAGAGAGATGATGAGTGACGCGCTGAACAAGGCAGACGAGCTGTTCCACGGCCCAAAGGGCTTGGATATTGACGCTGCGCGCAAGCATATCGCCACGGCGTTGGACGGAACCGATGACGGTGAGCTGTTCCTGGAATACCGCGAATCCGAATCCATCTCGCTGGATGATGGCCGCATCCGCGCCGCCAGTTTTGATACGCGCAGGGGCTTTGGCCTGCGCGCCGTGCTGGGCGAGGCGGCGTACTACGCCCATGCCGGAGACCTTTCCGCCCCGGCCTTGGCCCGCGCGGCGGAGACCATCCGGGCCGCCAAGGCCATGGAGCAGAACGTTTCGGCAGGTGATCCGGCCCCGGCCTGCGCCCCGCTTTATGAGGGCGTGAACCCGCTCGGCGAAGCCCCGTTTGCGGACCGCGCGGCCCTGCTCAAGCAGATCGACGATTTCGCCCGCGCGGCGGACAAGCGCGTGGTGCAGGTGATGGCCAGCATCGCCGGGGAGTGGCAGGTGATCGAGATCATCCGCGCCGGCGGCGCCCGTGTGGCGGATATCCGCCCGCTGGTGCGGCTCAATGTGTCCGTGGTGCTGGAGGAAAACGGCAAGCGCGAATCCGGCAGCCATGGCGCGGGCGGACGTTCCGGTTACGGCGCCTATATCGCTCCGGATTTCTGGCAGAACGCGGTACGCGAGGCCATCCGCCAGGCGGAGGTGAATTTGCGCGCCGTGGCGGCCCCGGCGGGCGAAATGCCGGTGGTGCTGGGCTCCGGTTGGCCGGGCATTCTGCTGCACGAAGCGATTGGGCATGGCCTGGAGGGTGATTTCAACCGCAAGCAAACCAGCGCCTTCGCCGGGCTGCTCGGTAGCCGCATTGCGTCGAAAGGGGTGACGGTGGTGGATGACGGCACCATCCCCAACCGCCGCGGCTCGCTCACCATCGACGATGAGGGCACGCCCACCTCCCGCACCGTGATGATCGAAGATGGTATTCTCACCGGTTTTATTCAGGACCGGCAGAACGCCCGGCTGATGAACATGCGCGCCACCGGCAATGGCCGCCGCCAGAGCTATGCCCACGCGCCGATGCCGCGCATGACCAACACCATTATGATGGGCGGGCAGGATAATAAGGAAGATATGATCCGCTCCGTGAAGCGCGGCTTGTATGCCGTGAATTTCGGCGGCGGGCAGGTGGATATCACCTCCGGCAAGTTCGTTTTCGCCGCTTCCGAGGCTTACCTGATCGAGGATGGCAAGGTGACGACCCCGGTGAAGGGGGCCACGCTGATCGGCAACGGGCCGGACGCGCTGACCAAGGTGGAGATGATCGGCAACGACCCGGCGCTCGACCCCGGCATTGGCACCTGCGGCAAAAACGGCCAGGGCGTGCCCGTGGGGGTGGGGCAACCGACATTGAAGCTCTCCGGCCTCACCATTGGCGGCACGGCGGCGTGATTCCCAAAAATTTCTGCGCCGCATTGGCGGTTTACGTGGCTTTAGCAGGTTGTGCCGCGGCGCAGGAGCTGACCATTCCGCCGCCGGTCTGGCCACATTTGCCTGTACACGCGGCTTCTGCCGCGGGGTTTGTTCCCAAGGGATGGGCGCTTGAGGCTCAGGCGAGGGGGGATTTAAACGGCGATCGCGTGCCGGATTTGATGTTGGTTCTGCGCGATCAGTCACCGAAGAACATCATTCCTAACCCTGACGGGTTTGGCGAGGACCCACTCGACAGCAATCCGCGCATCCTGCTGGTGGCGCTGGGTGGTAAGGATGGATACCGCCTGATTGCCGCCAACCATGATCTCATTACCCGCCATACCGACCCTGATATGGAGGATCCTTTCGACGCCAATGGCGGGGTGCTGTTTAAAAACGGCGCATTTCAGATCGATGTGAGCAGTTTTTATGACGCAGGCTCCTGGCAGACCGAAGATGTGACCTTCACCTTCAGATACCGGCATGGGCAGGTTGTGCTGGTGGGGTATGACAGCACGACAGTCAGCCGTAATTCCGGCGAGATGGACGGCGTAAGCGCCGATTACCTCACAGGCCGGGTTAAGACCACAAATGGCGAAATTGATAGCGATTCTGAGACTGTCAGTTGGTCGCATCTAAAGCCGCACAGGCTGCTGCGGCTGTCAGGTCTTGGCGATGGCCTGCTGTTCGACCCGCTGGCGGAGCGGTTCGACGCGCCTTCCTGAAGCGTAAAAAAGGGCCTTGCAGGCCCCTTTTTTATTCAGACTTCAAATGCCCCAGCAGCTTCTCAATCGCCGTGGGTTTGTCCACCTGTTCCAGTGCTGCGTATTCGGCCGCCAGCCGGTCGAGCGCTGATTCGTAAATCTGCCGTTCGGAGAAGCTCTGGTCCGGCTGCCCGGCATTGCGGTGCAAGTCACGCACTACCTCGGCGATGGCGGAGGGGTCGCCGGAATTGATCTTCGCCTCATATTCCTGCGCGCGGCGGGACCACATGGTGCGCTTGATGCGCGCCCGGCCTTTCAGCACGGCAAGAACCTCATCGAAGCTCTTTTTGGAGGTGAGTTTACGCAAACCGGCGGTGCGGGCCTTGGTGGTGGGCACGCGCAGGGTCATGCGGTTTTCGGTGAAGGTTATGCAGATGAGTTCCAGCTTATGCCCGGCGATTTCTTCCACGCCGATGCGGTCCACCTTGCCGACGCCATGGGTGGGGTACACCACATAATCGCCTTCCTTGAAGATTTCGGCCTTGGCGGGGGCACGCGGCGGGGCCAGCGGACGGATGGGCCCGGCGGGAATGCCGCCATGCATCACCGGGGCCGGGGCCGCCGGGGCAGGCGCTGGGGCTGCTTCCTTAGGGGTCTCTTTCGGCGGCTCGGCGGCGGGTGCCTTTGGCGCGGCGGGTGCCTTTGCTGCTGCGGGTGCCTTCGGCGCAGCGGGTACCTTTGGCGCAGCCTCTTCCAGTTCGGGTTTCACGGCCTTCTTGGAAGCGCCGGTTTTCTGCTTTTCCGTCATTACCACTCCGCTCGCACGGCGCGCGGGGCGCCGCCTTAACAATAAACGGCCGGGCGCGGTAAACCGCCCCGGCTGACCCGAATGATTGTATCAGATTTTTGGCCGCCCGTCACGCGGGCGGCGGCGGGTTAGGGTTTGCCCGGCTCCAAAGAGAGCATGGCTTCCTTGCCGGGTTTGTCTTTCCACTCCTCGGCATCTGCAGGCGGGGTGCCCTTGCGGGTGATGTTGGGCCAGGATTTGGAGAGGTCGCGGTTGCGTTCCAGCCAATGGGCGGCGCGGTCGTCGCTGTCCGGCACAATGGCTTCGGCCGGGCATTCCGGCTCGCACACGCCGCAATCGATGCACTCATCCGGGTTGATGACCAGGAAATTTTCACCAACATAGAAGCAATCGACCGGGCAGACTTCGATACAATCCATGAATTTGCACTTGATGCAGTTTTCGGTGACCACGTAGGTCATTCGGCACTCCTGATAAAACGCACGTAAATTTGCACTCCCTATGCGCGCGGGAGAGGATTGAGGTCAAGTTGCGGGGGTGGGCAGGGTGGCCTTCCAGTCAGCTTTGGGGACGATGCCGTGCGGGTTGAGGTAGGGGCGGAGCTTGGACCAGGGGATGAGGGCGAAGTATATAGCCTGGTTATTTATGGCCCCGCTGGGTAGTTCATCATGGCCATAAAGATATCCCAGCCCCATAGAGCCAAGCAGCCAATGGTGCCGATCCGCATAGTCGATTCCTTTGAGAGGAATGAAAGCACGCTCCTTATGAGCGTCAGCGATAATTGCGTTAAGCCAACCAGAATTAGGGATAAATATATCTCTTGGCGTAATAGGACGCCGTTTTGCAACCAACCAGTTAAATCCCCATTGGTAAAAATGGCGATGAGTATCATGAGGATAAACATAACCAAGGCAGTATAGCGAGATCACGCCTGGCAACATGGACTCCACGGGGCGTGCCTCAGACTGTTTACCTTCGTAGTTAAAACGAGCGCGAGGATCACAAATGAGATTATAATCGGTATCAGGATCAGCAACCTGAGAAGTATAATTAGGTCCTCCGATATCACCCCACCATTGGATAAATAGTTTTTTGAACTTTGAATTATAGACCATCGCATCTTGAGATAATGGTGCCGCTATCAGCTGGTATGAAAGAAGTAGCTGAACATCAAAATTGTAACCAAAATTGCGGTGAGGGATTGATGGGTGTCCCCAGGAATCAAAATACGTGGCCATATCATATCCAGCACCATAATCGGTCGCTGCTGCTGTTTGAGAATGGGCAATGGCAAAGAAACAGCTCGTCAGAGTTAAAACGATTAATCGGAGCCACTTAACCGCCACTGTCTGTCTCGCATAACGTTGCGAAATAAAACTATAATAAGACGGATACTGTGCCGCAAGGGATCAAATTGCCGGCATTGCAGGTGAAGGGCGGTGGATTGCCGCGCCTGCTGCGCACGGCTCGCAATGACGAGTTTCTAAAGGCTCGGTCAGGTGATTTCCCGGTATAATTCCTGCGCCACAGTGGCGGAACCCCGCCGTTCTGGCAGAAGCAGGATTTCCACGACCTTCACCCCCTGCGGCAGTGCCAGGGTTAGCACATCGCCGGGGCGGAGTTTCGCATGGGGTTTGTCGGTGGGGTGGCGGTTGATGCGCACCCCGCCTTTTTCCACCAGCGCTTCCGCCACGGAACGGGTTTTGCAGAAACGCGCGAACACCAGGAATTTATCCAGCCGCAGCCAGTCTGTTTCCTGGTCCGCCACTAGAGCCGGATCGGTTTAGGTTTGGTCATTTCCATGCCCTAACCTAAACCGTGAATCCGTCTCTCAACAATGATTTAGAGGGCGATTCAGATTTCAGCCCCGCTCGGAAGTGAGCGCGGCTGAAATCATCGCGCTCTACCGCCGCGCCACCTTCAACGCCGCCAGGGCCGCGAAGGGGTTGTCTGCGTCCACCACCACGGGCTCTGGTTCTTTCGCGCGGTCCGGTTTGCGGGCCGGGGCGGCGGGTTGGCGCTGTTGCTGGTGGTGCTCCTGTTTGCGGCGCCCCAACATGGCAGGCGCCGGTGGGCCGAAATATTTATCCCCCAGCTCCTGTGCCGGAAACAGGCGAAAGCCCAGCACGTTCAGCGTGGGGGCCAGTTGCTCCGGCTTCAGCCCCATGCGGCTGCCGAGATTGGCGGGCAGCATGATCTGGTGCTTGCGCATGAGGTAATGCAGCTCGCGGGTGATGCGCTCGATCACATCCAGCCGGATCATGATGTCGTTTACCTGCACCCAGCCCATGGCCAGCGCGAAATCATGCCCCCAATTCGCCGGCATGGGCGCGCAGACCAAGCCGGGGGTGGGCAGTTCCGGCGGCACACGGTCGTACCACACGCCCCAGAACAGCGCGCGCAGCCGGGCGGCACCCGGCTTCAAGGCGGCGGGCAGATACATGGCGAAGCGCCCCATATCGATACCGAAGGTTTTTGCTTCCTGCCGCAGCTCCGGTGTGAAAGGCTCGGGCGGCAGTACGCCGCCGGATTCGGAAAGGCGATGCACGATGCCGCGCAAGGGTGCGGGCGGGTTTTCCATGGCTTTCAACAGCGCGCCGAGGCGCTTTTCAGTCTCGGTGGCCAGCCACGCGGCAAGGCGGGCACGGATGCGCTCACGGGCCAAACCATCCAGGAACTCCGAATGCAGAACCTCGATTCCGGGCTTAAGGAAGATGTCGGTTTTCTTCAGCCGGGCGATTTTCACACCTTCCCAGATGAAATGCCGGTCGTCTGACAGGGTGATGGCGTCATCGGCGGCGGTTTCAGCGGCGAGAATCCGGCGCGGCATCTCCACACCCAAGGCCCGGCGGGCGGCGCGCAGCAGGATCTTTTTCTCCGGCCCCTGGGTGGCGGGGTCCGGGTGGAACTGAAACCCCTCGATCCGGCCGACATCATGGCCTTCGACCGTCACCAGCCCATCCGCCGCAATTACGGCCTGCAATTCTTCGGCCTCAGCCTCTTCCAACCGTCTCGTCAAATGTGCCGCCCTCTTATCAACAAACCGCGCCATCAATTTCATATGCAACGTGTCGGAAAGTCTGTCCTCCACCGCCCTGGCGCGCATGGCCCAGGTATCGGCATCGGCCATCCAGTCCGCCCGCGCGGTTATATAGGCCCAAACGCGCACGTCCGTCAGCCTCTGCATTAATGTATCGATGTCGCCTTCCAGGCGGTCAAGGTTTTCGATCTCGCCCGCCACCCAATCAACAGGCAATTTCTCTTTGGCGAGCAGATGGGTGAACACCTTGGCGACGAGTTTTACATGAGCATCCGTGGCAAGTTTTCTGAAATCCGGGATCTGGCAGGCTTCCCATAGCAGGCGGGTGGCAGCACGGCCCTGGGCGCGGCGCATAAGCTCGGCATCGCGCGAGAGGGCATCCAGCGTTTGCACATCCGCCGCCTCGTTACCGCGCACCAGCCCTTGGCGGTTGGGCGAAGTGGTGAGGCTTTCCAGCAAAGCGGGGATGGAGGCGAGGTTCAGTTCGCTGTTGCGCCAGACGATTTGTTCCAGGGGGTCGAATTCATGGGATTCGACCTTTTCCGCCACGTCTTCGTCCAGGGCAGGGCAATCCGCCGTGGTGCCGAAGCTGCCGTCTCTCATGCCGCGCCCGGCGCGACCCGCGATCTGCGCGACCTCAGCCGGGGTGAGCAGGCGGGGCTGGCGGCCATCGAATTTACGCAAGCCCGCGAAGGCGACATGGTTCACATCCATATTCAGCCCCATGCCGATGGCGTCTGTCGCCACCAGGAAATCCACTTCCTTATCCTGGTAGAGTGCCACCTGGGCGTTGCGGGTGCGGGGCGAAAGGCGGCCCATGACGACCGCACAGCCACCGCGGCGGCGGCGCACGGCCTCGGCAATGGCGTAAACCTCGGCGGCGGAGAAGGCGACGATGGCCGAGCGCGGCGGCAGGCGGTTGAGTTTTGCCGAACCAGCGAAGGTGAGTTGCGAGAGGCGCGGGCGGGTTTCAATTTCCACGCCGGGGATGAGGCGGCGCATGAGGGGCGCGATAGTGTCGGCCCCTAGGAACATGGTTTCGACGAGGCCGCGGGCGTTGAGCAGGCGGTCTGTGAAGACATGGCCGCGATCGGGGTCCGCGCAGAGCTGGATTTCGTCTACCGCCAGGAATTCCACCTTGCGGTCAAGCGGCATGGCTTCCACCGTGCAGGAGAACCAGCGTGCCCCGGGGGGGACGCTTTTTTCCTCACCCGTGATGAGGGCGACGGATTTAATGCCCTTAGCCTTCACCATGCGGTCGTAATTTTCGCGGGCGAGCAGGCGCAGCGGAAAGCCAATGATGCCCGAGGCGTGAGAGAGCAAACGCTCCATCGCCAGATGCGTCTTGCCAGTGTTGGTGGGGCCAAGCACGGCCTTCACCCGAGGCAGGAATCCGGACATGAGCTTAATTTACGGTGGGACTCGTCGTTTGCAAGCGGGTGAGGATTTCGCGCACGGCATCGGCATCGGGTGCTGCCAGCGCCTCATTGGCCAGATGCTCGCAAGCTAAAAGCGTGCTGGCGCGGATGGCCTGTTTCACGCGCGGCACGGCGTTGCCGTTCATGGAAAGGTGATGAATGCCAAGGCCAAGCAGCAAGGGCGTGGCGGCGGGGCGGCTCGCGAGCTCCCCGCAAATGGAAACCGGGATGCCTGCCGCCGCCGCGAAATTGGCGGTGAGATGGATAAGCCGCAGCACTGCCGGTTCCAGCGGGTCGTAGAGCTTATCCGCGCCAGGGGAGGAGCGGTCTGCCGCCAGGGTGTACATTGTGAGGTCGTTGGTGCCGATGGCAAAAAAATCCGCATGTTTGGCCAGAAAGGGTGCTGCCAGGGCGGCGGCGGGGGTTTCCACCATAATGCCGAGCGGCGGCGGATTTTCTGGCAACTTAAGATTCCGCCGGCGTTTGAGCCGACGCCAGACGCGCAGCATCGCCTCCCGCGTTGCCACAAGCTCTGCGGCGACCGAAACCATGGGGATCATCACGCGCACCGGCCCGGCGGCGGCGGCGCGCAGAATGGCGGCAAGCTGGGTTTCCAGCAAAGCCTCGTAGCGGAGCAGCAGCCTGATGCCGCGCAGGCCGAGCGCCGGGTTGGGCTCTGGGCTGTCCGGCAAATAGCGGGAGAGGGACTCCACGTCTTTGTCCGCCCCCCAGTCCAGCAGCCTGATGGTGACCGGGTCGCCATCCATGGCTTCGACGATATGCTGATAGATACGCGCCTGGGTGTCTTCATCGGGGGCGGTATCGCGGTTCATGAATATGAATTCAGTGCGCAGCAGGCCGATGCCGCGCGCGCCGGATTCAGCGATCAATTTCAGCTCAAAGGGCAGTTCCAGATTCGCTTGCAATTCCACCGGCGCGCCGCAGCGGGTTTGCGCCGGGAGGTGCTGAAGCCGGGACAAAGCGCGCTTGGCGCGGGTCTGGGCTAGGTGTTTTTTGCGCGCGGCTTCGATGCTGGAGCGGGATGGGTTGAGGAGGATTTCGCCGGTTTCACCATCGATGATGGTGAAAGTGCCAGGGGCAGCTTTTTCCAGCAGGCCGGTAACGCCCAGCACGGCGGGCAGGCCAAGGGCGCGTAGCATGACGGCGGTATGGCCATCCAGCCCGCCCTCGGCGGTGACGATGCCGGCGAAATGAGAGGGCTGGATGAGGGCGGCTTCCGCCGGGCGCAGGTCTCGCGCGGCGAGGATGCTGCCTTGAGGCAGGCTCTCGAACGAACGGAATGGCTGGCGGGTGAGGTTGCGGATGAGGCGGCGCGCGACCTCCCGCACCTCATCGGCGCGACGCTGGCGGCTGGCCTTGTCGCCGCCCGGTTGCGTTAAAATCGCCTCAGCCTGGGCTTCCGCTTCCGCCTGGGTGGCGGCTTCGGCACTGTTTTCACCTTCCTGAATCCGTGCCTTGATGCCGCGCAACAGCCGGGTGGGGCCGAGCATGTGCAAATAGACATCCAGCAGCGGGGCGATTTCGGCTTGGCTGTCTTGAGGCAAGGCGCTGAGGCGGAGTTTAAGCTTATGAAGCTGCTTGCGCGAACGCAAGACGGCATCTTCCAGCCGGGCAAGCTCTTCGGGAATGGTTCCTGGTTTTTGCGGGGATATGACGAGGCTGGTTTCCACCGCCTCGTGTAACCGGCCAAAGGCGATACCAGGCACGGCTGGCTGCCCGATGAGGCGTTTTTCCGGCGGGTCAGTCGGTTTCATGAAAGCCTGCCTCGATGAGCACCATGATGGCGTCGAGAGCTTCTCTTGCGTCGAATCCCTCAGCGGAGAGCGTGACTGAACTACCGACGCCAGCGCCCAGCATCATCAGCCCCATGATGGAGCGGGCAGAGACAGATTGGCCATCTTTTGCGACTTCCACATTGGCGGAGAATTGCTCAGCCAATGTGACAAGCTTGGCGGCGGCCCGGGCGTGCAGGCCCCGCCGGTTGACGATGCCGATTTCGGCGGAAAGGACGGTTCCCTCCATGCTATTCGGCCGCGTTGCAGGTGGCCTGGCCGAGGGGCTGGAGCTCGTGCCCATTGCAAATGTATTTTTTGCCGGCTGCTTCTGCGATTCGTACAGTTTCAGCCAGGGTCATTTGGCCGCGAATTTTGGCCAGTTTCACCAGCATGGGCAGGTTTACCCCGCCCAGAATCTCGATGTTTGGCTGCGAGGCCATCGACATGGCAAGGTTGGAAGGGGTGCCGCCGAACATGTCCGTGAGCAGGATGACGCCATCGCCGTTATCCACCTCTGCGATGCGGCGGGCGATTTCGGCCTTTTGGCCTTCAAACGCGGCGTCTGACTCGATGCAGACCGTTGCGAGCTGTTGTTGCTTGCCGACCACATGTTCCATGGCGTCGCGCATGGCCAAGGCCAGCGTGCCGTGGGTGACGAGAACAAGACCGATCATTGGAGGTGACTCATCCCTTCCCGGGCAATGCCTGGGTTCGTGCCAAGGAATTTTGCCGCTTCCCTATGCGTTACACCGACGCGCCATCCGTGCTGGGCAAGATGGGTATTTAATTTCTCAACCATATAAACCGATCTGTGTTGTCCACCGGTACATCCGACACATATTGTTGCATATTTTTTTCCTTCCTGCACGAACCTTGGCAGTAAAAATTCAAGAAGGTTTAGAACTTTATTAAAGTATTCCGCAAAATCAGCGGTTTGCTCGATGAAACTTGCAACCGGAGCATCTAATCCGGATAGAGACGAGAGACTTGGTTCGTAATGCGGATTCCTCAAGAAGCGTGCATCGAAGACCAGATCTGCTTCCGGCGGAAGGCCGTTGGCGTAGGAGAAGGAAACCAGGGAAATAACCAGGCCAGGGGAGGTGACGCCATAACGCAGCTCCACCATGCCGCGCAGCTTGGGCAAGGGCAGGGCAGAGGTATCCACCAGCCAATCCGCCGCTTGGGCGAGGGGGGCGGTGAGCTCACGCTCCAGGGCGATGCCATCCGCGATGGCGCCGGTTTGCGCCAGCGGGTGGCGGCGGCGGGACTCGGAATAGCGGCGGAGCAGCATCGCATCATTGGCGGTGGTGTAGATGAGGGAGAGCTCCAGGCCCTTATGCTGGCGCAGGCTGGTGATCGCGCTCAGCACTGAATTGGCGGAGAAGCCACGTGAACGCGCATCCACCCCGATGGCAAGGTTACGGCGGGCCTGGGTGGTGAGGGTTTCCAGCGTGTCGAGCGGGGGGTTGTCGACTGTTTCGAAACCCAGATCCTCCAGCGCCCGGAGCACGGAGTTTTTGCCCGCCCCCGAGAGCCCGGTGACAAGCACGATGCTGAGGGCTTCCGGCGGAGTGCTCATGCGGCGAAGGCACCGACATGTTGGGTGATGCGCCCGCAGGCAGCTTCCAGCGCCAGGGCTGCGCGCGCGGCGGCGGAGGGGTGGGTGGCATCCAGCGTTATTTCCGGCAGGTTGAGTTTCGGGTGCAGGCGTGGGGTGGGCAGGCGCTCAGGCAGCTTGGCGCTGAGGGTAATGACCAGCCGGAGCCTGACGGGTGCGACGAAAGCCAGGCGAAAGAGACCAAGACCGCGCACTTCCAGCAGGCCTGCCAGGGCGGGCGGAGGGCTGGCCATGCCGTGCTCGATCAGCACTTGATCGTCGGCGACGAGGGTGAAGCCCTTATCGATCAGCCGTAAAACCAGGTCTGATTTCCCCGCGCCGGAAGGGCCAAGAAGCAGCAAAGCATCGCCGCCGGGTTGGTTTTGCCGGGCGGCACAGGAGGCGTGCAAATGCATGGTGCGCTGACTGTGGCAAAATTTGGGCGAAGGCGAAAGGGCCCGGCAGATTACAGTTGCCCTGCCGGGATGTGCTTCAGCCTTCGGAGGGCTCGTAGCCCGGGGTTTCCAGCATCGCGCGGTCTGAGACTTCCACCAGGGCTGCGCGGTCGAACCCGTTGAAGGCCGTGCGCAGGCAGGTGCCGTATGCGCCAAGCTGGCCGATCTCGATCCAGTCTCCCTCGGCTACATCATCCGGCAGGAGAAACGGGCCGTTCATCACGTCCAGCGAATCGCAGCTGGGGCCGAAAAAGCCAAAAGCTGCATCAGGCGCACCCTGGCTGGCGCTTGCGCGAAGCAGACGGGAGGGGAAGCGGAAGCGTAAGGCCCCGGCATCGGCGAGGGCACCATAAACGCCGTCGTTAATATAGAGCATGTTGTCGCGGCGCATTTGCACCTGCACCACCACGGAAGCGCCGCCGCCGACCAGAGCGCGGCCGGGCTCGGCCCAGAGCTTCAACCCAGGCATTTGCAATGCGTCGTAGGCGGCGTCGATCTCAGACATGAAGTCACGGAGGGGAGGTGGGTTCATGTCTGGGTATGCAACGGGGAAGCCGCCGCCGATATCCAGCACGTCTACCTGTACGCCAGAGGCGCGGATGACCTCGCCCGCGAGCTGCATGGCATCGCGCCAGGCCAGCGGGTCCAGGCATTGGGAGCCGACATGAAAGGCGAGGCCTAGCTTGGCCGCCAGGGGCCGCGCGGCGCGCAGCAGGGCGATAGCAGCCTCCTGTTCGGCACCGAATTTTTTTGAGAGATTGATGGCGGCACCGGTTTCTGGCAGGGCCAGACGGATGAACAGGCCGGGCTTGGTACCCAGCTTGGCGGCTTCTGGCTTGCCTAGCTCCTGCAAGATCTTGGTAAGTTCGCTCTCGGAATCGAGTACGAAATCGCGCACATTATGTTGCATCCAGGCTTCGCGGATGGCGGAGCGGGCCTTCACCGGGTGCATGAAATGGATTTCAGCGCCGGGGAACAGGCGGCGGATAAGCTGCACCTCGGAGATGGAGGCGCAATCGAAATGGCGGACCCCGCCATCCCACACGGCGCGCAGCACAGCGGGTTCCGGATTGCACTTCACGGCGTAGAGCACATCGCCATTGAAGGCTGTGCAGAAAATACTGGCAGTGTCGCTGATGACGCCGGGGCGCACGCAATGCAGCGGCTCCTCTGGGCGAAGGGTTTTGACCATTTCGATCACGCTGGGGAACGTTTTTCCTTCGGTACGAAGCGAGATGTGGTGGTGCAGCGGACCCACAGCCGTGGGGCTTTCGATCAGGCTCATTGTTTAGTCCTCGGCAAACGGAGGCAGGCAGAGTCTAGCTCGCCGCGCTCTCGAAACATAAGTGAAAAAAACGGAAGCTATGGCGCATGGCACCTCAACCGTAAGGCTTGTTTCAGATGTTTGTCTGAGGACTTCGCATCGTTATGAACCGCTCGAGCAGCAACATCAAAACTCTCCCAATTGATCCCGGCTTCAGGTGAAGCCGATTCTACCAGGATGCGTCTCGTCGTTACTGTACCTGGACCATCCAGGTTGCCGGCACGTGCGATGCATCGGAATCGCTCCTATTAGAGCGCGATGGCCGGGCTATAGAATAGAAAGTGCCGGTTGTGGTATGTTATTTTTTATGACCTCCCATTCTGTGTGAGAGAAAAATCAGGCCATCACGCGGGTCGGGGCCGATGTCAGGTTACGAGCAGCGGAATCGTGGCTTTGTCCTTCCTGTCGGTGGTCGATGGCCATGTAGCCACGGCCCCAATTGGTCTCGATAAAATCTTCCACACCCAGCGCCTGAAGTTTTTTGCGGATTTTGCAAATGAATACGTCGATGATTTTGGGATTGGGCTCGTCCAGCCCGCCGTAAAGATGGTCGAGGATCGCTTCTTTGCTTAAAACAACACCTTTGCGCAGCGCCAGAATTTCCGCGATTTGGTATTCTTTCTTGGTTAGCGTAACCGGCTTACCGTTTGCGTAGATTTTCTTTGCGTTCATGTTGATTTCGACATGGCCGAGCCGGAGCGCATTTTCCTGGAAGCCGCGGGAACGGCGGATGAGGTTTTGCACTTTAAGGAAAATTTCCTCGTGGGAGAGAGCGTCCACGATCAAGTCATCGGCACCGCTTTGCAGCACACGCAGGCGAGTGGCTTCGCTCATGGAACGGGCAACTGCAATTAAAGGCGCTCTAATTTTGGCAACACGAAGCTTCCGGATAAGGTCAAGGTCTCCCAGCCGGTTTTCCGACAGACGAAGCAGAATCGCATCGTAATCATAAAATTTGACGAGATCGAGGACCTCTTCAGTATCGGTCGTTTCGTCGACAATGGCCATGCGGGAACGAAGAAAGGCAGTGAGTAAGTCTTTTTTGTTTGAGATTGTCTCAAAAGATAAGATTTTCACAAAGGCCTCCATTAAGATGAGGCAATGAATACAACCCACAGGGGAAATCGTCAACAAAAATTTTCAATTGCCGCGTGTAAAGTGCAAAAATTAAGATGCGGTAGTAAAAAAGATTAATAATTGGTATTTTTTCGCTAAAACGCGCCGCGTCCGGTTAGCGGCGTATATCCGCGCGCGACGAACAGCCAGCGTCGGCTCATAAACCCATAAATTGTTCATTTGATTGGCGGCGATCTTGACAGGATCAGGCTTCTGCCGGGTCCTGTCTTACGCGATATGGTGGATATTCTCGGGTGCCGTGCAGTTCAGCAAGGTGCTCGCGGTATTTTGCCAGTGCGGGGGAGTAAAGTCTGTCGCAATGCTTGCTGCCATGGTGGCAACAAGTTCAGGCTGTTCGATCCAGAGTCTGATTTTCTCCTGCGCCTCGGTGAGGTTGTCGGGATCAAAATAGCAGCAAAAATCTCCGCCAGCCTCAGGGATGGCGGAGCTGCTCGATGCCGCGACGGGCTTGCCGTAGCAGAGTGATTCGGTGACCGGCAGACCCCATCCTTCGTAAAGCGAAGGGTAGAGGGTGAAGAGGCAATGTTGATAGAGGGCGGCGAGTTGAGTTTTCGAGGGCTGGTCCACGAACATGATTTTGCCACCCAGATGCGAGGCGTTTTCCAGCTGTTGCATCAGGTCTGAGGTGAGCCAGCCGAATCTGCCGGCGAAGACCAGAACCGGCACGCCATTGACGGGCGGGTTGTTGATGAGATGCCGCCAGACGCGCAGCATGCCGCCGTGATTTTTGCGCGCTTCGATGGTACCGACCATGAGCACATAAGGTTGTGCGATGGGGCGGGGCAAGGGCTTGGTGAGAATCTGGCCGGTGCTGCCGGCCGGCAATTTTGTGTGCGGCGGCACCGTGCGGTTGCGTCGTTCCAGGCAGAGTTTCAGATCTTTCAATGTGTGTTCGGAAATGCCGAAGATGTGATCAGCCAAGGATACGGTTTCGTCGAGCCAAGCGGAGAAATCCTGAACCACTGATTGGGTACACCATTCTGGGAAAAGGTCGGGGACCATGTCGAACGCTACGAGCCCAAGGCGGGCACCACGATTGCGCAGATCGCTCAAGAGGGCCGGGGCGTAGCGTGACTCCCAGGAGACGCCTGGGTTGATCAGCCAATCCCCCGATTGCAAGACTATGGGTTGGGGGTTTGCTTCAACAGTCAGCTCCAAGCTGGGTGCGCCGTGCCGGGATGATGGGCGCAAACTGGTTAAGCATATTTTTACCAGGGTTTTTATTGCCCGTCTGCCGCTGATACTGGCGCGGTACAGTTCGCCACAGGGGGCGCGATAGGCAGCGGGAAGTAGACGCGCCATGTTGAACAGCCGCGAAGGCTGGGTGCGTGGCATTGGTGCTGGTACCAAGGCCTCCGCGGGCGCTTGATCTGCTGGATCTGAAAGTGAGCGAATACGCGCCTCCAGGGCAGCGAAATCGACCGGGAAAAGATGGGTGCCAAAGCTGTTGCGGCGACAGAACTCGACCTTATGTGTCTCGCTGGAAAGGCGCGCGGCGGCGGCGCAAAGCTCAAAGCTGAAACGCTGGATGCCTGTTGGCCGTTTGGCGGTTTGAAAAAAACGGATCAGATCGTCAACGTCCAGCCAGGTTGTCATTATGCTACCTTGATAGATGTGTGGGCAGTTTAAACAGGGCGCAACCAAAACCACAACCAACGGTAGCAATTGATGTGGGCATTGCGCCGGAAAAATCCGCTTAGTAACCTTCCTCGTATGGCAAAATTTATCAGCAGCGGATTGGCTTTAGCGGTTTTTGTGGTTGGGTTGGCGCAAGGCGCGCAACTGCCTGCGCGTGCGCCAGGGCTCTGGCAAAGCACCAGCAGCGTGACCGGCCCGGATGGCAAGCCGATGGCCCAGGCGCAGAATGTGATTACGCTAACCTGTGTGGACCCGGCGACGGATTGGAAATTTCTACTCTCTGGCCAGGGGCGTTGCAGCCAGCTTGATCTTACCGGTGCGGGCGCGAACTATACCATCGATGGCCGTTGCGAGCAGCCGGGCGGGCAGGTGACAATTCATGAAAAGCTTGATTACGTGAGCAACAAAACCGTGCAGTTGAATGCGGTTTTCACCACGTCTTCCGGCAAGATGTCGGTGGCGTCCAGTCTGCAATGGCAGGGGCCGTGCCTGGATGGGATGCAGCCCGGCGATGAAGGCCAGGTTGTGGGGGGCAATTTCGTGAAGGCTGGTAATATTAATCAGTCAAACTACCCTTGATATGAACAAGGCGGCGCGCGGGGCCATCACCCGGCCGGATTTTGGGCGGTTGGGGATTATGGCGGTGCTGGGGTTTTCCTCCGGCCTGCCCTGGGCGCTTTCCGGGCCGACGCTGCGGCTGTGGATGGCCAGCGAGCATGTGGCGCTTGGGCTGATTGGGCTGACGGCGAATATTGGGCTGGCCTATCTGCTGAAATTCGTCTGGGCGCCGTTTTTTGATGAAGCGAAGCCACCGTTTTTAGGGCGGCGGCGCGGCTGGCTGATTCCAGTGCAACTGGCACTGGCGCTGAGTATCGCGGCGCTGGCGCTGAGCGACCCGGCCAGGAATGTATGGCTGAGCCTGGGGCTGGGCGCGTTGGTGGCGTTTTGCTCGGCCAGCCAGGACATTATTATAGATGCGTGGCGGATTGAGAGTTTCGAGCCGCGTCTGCAAGGCACGGCCCTGGCGGGGGAAGTTTGGGGCTACCGCGTGGCGATGATGGTTTCGTTCTCCGGTGCCACGGTGCTTTCCAGCTATCTGGGCTGGCATGGCGCGGTGGGGCTGGTGGCTGGGCTGGCGTTGATTGGCCCCGTTGCCGCGTTTTTTGCTCCCGAGCCGGAAGTGGTGCGCGAGGCGCGGGCGGCAAGCCTGAGAGCGCGTTTCGCCCAGGCGGTGGTGGAGCCGTTTATGGAATTTTTGAGTCGGCGCGGAGCCTTGGTGATTCTGGCCTTTGTGTTGCTTTACCGGCTGGGCGGCGCGCTGGGTGACCCGATGATCTCACCTTTCTATCTTTCACTGGGTTTTAACCGCACGGCGATTGCCATTGCCAACGGACCGGTGGTGCTGGTGTGCGGGCTGGCGGGCACGGCGGCAGGGGCGATTTTGGTGGCGCGGATCGGCGTGGGACGGGCGCTGATCGCAACCTCAGTATTACAGGCATTGGCCTTGTGCCTTTACCCGTTGCTGGGGATGTATCCACATACGCCGCATATTCTGGCCGGGATCGCGGCAACGGAAGCGTTTGTGGGGACGTTCTCGGATACGGCGTTCTTGTCTTACCTCTCCGGCCTGTGCGCGCCGGAGCATACGGCCACGCAATATGCGCTGTTTTCCTCGTTGGCACCGATGGCGCTGCACACGGTGGCCGGGGCGAGCGGATTTCTGGTGGAGCGGACGGGGTATATCGCCTTCTTCGAGATTTGCGCGGCGGCGGCCTTGCCGGGGATTATGCTGTTGCTGGTGATTTTGCGGTTTTACCCGCCGAAGGAGAGGCGGGCTAAAGTAGCCTGATCTGATCCCCCGGGCG
>JAKBCH010000091.1 GCA_021808055.1 Pseudomonadota bacterium
TACTCTGCACATTGGCTACAACCTGCACACCAAGCCCGGCATTGCCAGATGGATCTCCGCCATCATATTCTCCGCCTACAACGGGCTGCGCCTGAAAAACCAGCTCGTGCGCGCGATATGGTTGCTCGCCAGGTGCCGCAACGGACGATGCATTGGCGAGGTTTGAAGAAATTGCGCCCATACGCAGATCTTGGGCATTTAGGGCACTGCCGATGATTGAAAAAATGCTGCCGCTCATGTGCTGCAATTCCGTGTCAGAATGTTAAAAATTAGATTCCACTTGGGTTAGGCCGAAGTGCCGTGACCAGATCTGTTGTTGATTGATGCAAAAAAGTGATGGAGGCTTGCATCTGCTGCCCGTTTTGCGCGGCCTCAATACGCTCGCTATCCAGCGAAACATCGTTACCATTGAGGCCCACCACGCCATCCTGCCGGTATTCAGGTCCGGAGGTGTTGCCCGTCTGGCCGCTTATGGCGCTGGCCAGCGCGGCAGTGAACGGTACATCGACAGCCTTGTAATTTGGAGTGTCTGCATTTGCGATGTTATTGGCGATTAGATCTGAACGCTCCTGCCGGAGGTTCAGTACGGCGCCATAAAAATTGAGAAACCCCGCCTGCATTTCGCTCCACCTTCTCTGGCATGGAAAGTTCTTGCCGAATGGCGCCGCATCGGGCGCCTGAGAAGAGTCTTACAGAGCAATGTTTAATGGATTGTAAAAAAATGCCCTATTACGGGCATTCGTTTAAAACGATTATCTAGCCTATATTCGAAGCGATGCTGAATTTCTTTCCTGTTTTATGAGATAAAAAAATTCGTATCAGATTATTCGGTCTGCAGGCGCAGCAAGACATCCTCATGCAGGCGCCGCTGATCGTCGCTCACATAAAGAGCCGCAAGGTCAGCCGAGGCAAAGCGGGTTCCCTCCGGCATTTGCGCGCTGGATAAACGCTCTAGTGCAGTGATAATGCAATCGGCAATCTGGCGTGCAAAATCATGCCGTTGGGCCTGAAAAAACGCAAGATGATCGAGCTGATGCCGGATCGAGGTGATTTTCGCGATCGCCTCCTCCCGCTCTTTGCCCAGAAGCGGATTCGTCCGCGGCAGATGCTGGTCTATGTCTATCAGCAAACCGGCAAGCCAGGACAGCAAAGCCGACGTTTGCCATAAAAGATCAAACGCCTCACTGGCATCCATCCTGTCTCGTAAAATCGCAACCTGCTCGGCCAGAATGGCGCAAACAAGTCCTTCATTCTGTTCTTCAGCTTCGCTCATTGCTATGCCTTTTACTTTACTGGACACAGCTGCTTCATGACAGAAAGCAGCTGATTCGGCTCAGCCGGCTTGGTGAGCCAGCCAGAGGCGCCAGCAGCCCTCGCCTCGTCTCGTTTGCGGCCGCCGGATTCAGTGGTGAGCACGATGATTGGCGTATAACGCGCGGAGGGGATCTTCCGCGCCTCCTTGATAAAGCCAATGCCATCCAGCTCAGGCATGTTCAGATCGGTTAAGATAACGGATGGCTTTACCCCATCTGTGAGTTTGGCGATGCCCTCACGGCCGTTCATACCTGTCTCGACGTCATAGCCGGCGCCTTTTAAAATATGAGATAAACTCATCACCATCGTGGCGGAGTCGTCGAGGACAAGGATCGTCGGCATAGAAGCATGGCTCCATTCTGGTGGCGCAAGATTTCCGGACTTTGCGCCCGAAATGTTGAAGCCAGGTTAAAGACGCGGGAAGATGTTTTCTTCGCAGGCCGTGCACGATTTTAAGAAATCATTAGGGGCATGACCTTAATCGTATGGCATGAGCAAAGTTTTCCTGCTTCGTGCAAAAAAAATTTTAACCGGTGAAACGGACCTTTTTCTGGTCAAAAACGCCGTATTCCTCACGTGGCGCAAGCGCCGCATCTCTGTTTACCAGGAAAAATGACCATGATTTCTAATATCGCGGCACAAACCGCGCTCTCAACCGCAAGTGGCCTGACCGGCGGCAGCGCAAGCAGCGCCAGCGCTCAGCCGGGGCATTTTCTCAGCCTGATTTCCGATGCCCTGCAGGGCGTCAGCGCACAGCAAGCCTCCGCGGCATCCGCGGAGGCTGGATACGCGGCCGGAGTGCCAGGCGCCACTCTGGGCAAGGCGCTGGTTGCGAGCGACAGGGCAGAGGTGGCATGGAACGCCACAGTGGCTGTGCGTAATGAGGTTGTGTCCGCCTATCAGGCGGTCATGAACATGCAGTTTTAAGCCATGCGCAATTGGCGTGACAGTTTGGCCGGGCTACAGAGGCAGGCATCGCGGATTCCAAAAATTCTTTGGGCAGCTGGGGCCGTGGTGCTTGTATCACTCGGCGCGGTGATGTGGCTGGAGCTTTCCGGCCCGCCTTACGCGGTGCTGGATGAAGGGCTTTCCCCCGCCGATGGCGGCAAGGTGATCGCGCAATTGCAGAAGCTTGGCATACCTTATCAGCTTCAGGCGGCCGGGAACGTGATTCTCGTGCCAGCCCCGCAACTGGCACAGGCACGGTTACAGCTTGGCGCCGCGCAGGTGCCGGGCTCAGATACGCAAACCGCCTGGGACCAGCTTGAGAATGCACCAATGACCGCCTCGGACCTTGCGCAATCAACCATGGCGACGCAGGCGCTTGAGCTCTCCTTGCAGCAATCCATCCAGGCCATGAATGGCATCAGCAGCGCCCAGGTGTTTCTGGCGCTTCCGCCTGAAACACCCTTTCTTGCCGACCAGCCTAAACCCGCCGCCTCCGTGGTGGTGGACGCCGGGCAGATGCAGGCCGCCGCACAGGGCGAAACCATTGCCAAACTTGTAGCAGGCGCCGTGCCGGGCCTCGCAGCGGCCGATGTAACCGTGGTGACCACGGATGGCACCACGGTTTACCCCGCAGGCGGTGCCACGAATACCGGCACGCAACTGGCAACCGAAGCGCAGGTGGAGGCAGATGCCGCGGCGCGCGTGGCTGGTTTGCTAATTCCTATGGTGGGCGCGAATAATTTCCGGACAGATGTGTCCGCTGATCTGGATTTCACGCAAGCCAGCATTCATGAGATCAGCTACGGCCCGGCACATATCGTCCAGCATTCCAGCAGCAACCAGACCTCGCAAACCGGCTCTGATGGCGCGGCACTTGGTATTCCTGGCGCACTTTCCAACGAACCACCAGGCCAGACGACAGCGGCAAACCCGGCGCCCGCGCAAACGGGAACCACAAAATCGACGGCTACAAAACAATCTCAGCAGGCGGCTCCCGCCCCCGCGCCAGCACCCGTGCCGAGCCGCACCACCAACGATCTTGACCAGACCTTTGTAACCGACCAGACCGAAAGCGACATCACCAAACCAGACTGGGCCATAAAATCCATTGCTGTTTCGGTTGTACTGAACCAGGCGGCCCTGCCAAAGAATTTGCAGATAAAGCAGATTAAAGCTGCGATTGCCGCTGCCTTCGCCTACCCAGATGTGACCGTGAACGTGCTGGCGGCGCCATTCCAGCCGCAACCGGTACCCTTGGCTGGAGCGCCCATTATCGCGGCGGCCAATCCCCTGGCACATGCGGTGCTGGAAGTTCTCGCGGCGATGGCGCTATTGTTTGGCCTTGCCCTGCCCACAGGGCGGCGCATTGCAACCGTAAATTTAAGGGCCATGCTGCCATCTCCGCAACCCGCGCAACGGCCATTACCAATTATCACGCCGCCACGGGATTTCTCTGAACTGCGCGACCAGGCTTCGGAAAATATTCCGGGTGTTGCGCGCCTCCTGCAAAGCTGGGCTGAAGAAAATGAGTGAAACTGCCAAGCAATTACCTGCACCCGTTCTCTCCGGGCCTGAGCGTGCCGCCATGGTGCTGCGCGAACTAGGCGAGGAAACCGCCGCGGCCGTGATGCGCGAGATGGATGAAATGTCCGTCAACCGTATCTCCACCGCGATGTCGACCCTTAAAGGTGTGACACCGCAGTTGCGCGAAGATGTCATGCTGTCTTTCGCGTCTGATCTTGGCATTACCGCGATTGGCGGCGACAGCATGAAGTTCTTGACCCGCGTTCTGACGAATGCGATCGGCGAGCAAAACGCCAAGGATATTCTCGAACGGCTGCGGCGTAATGAGCGGCGTTCCACCTTCTATCTGCCACCAAATACTGATGCACGGACGCTGGCCATGCAGATGGCCCATGAGCGGCCGCAAACCATCGCCCTGCTGCTGGCGCATATTCCGCATGAGATGGGCGCCAACCTGCTCACCTTCATGCCTGAACCATTGGCGGCGGAAGCGTTGTACCGCTTCTCGAATCTCGACGTCGTGTCGCCCAGCGTGGTGAAGGAACTGCGCGACATGCTGGACGAGCTGGCGATGCAAACCGGCACCGGCGGGCGGCGCGTGACCAATCTGGGTGGCGCCAAGCAGACAGCCGATATTCTGAATCATTTTCCTTCAGCGATGTCTGACACTGTACTCGGCGCCATTGATGAGCGCGATGCCAAGACGGCCGAAAAAATTCGAGAAAATCTGTTCACATTCATCGATCTTGGCAAACTCCCCGATCGCTCGATGCAGATCTTGCTGCGCGAAGTGCCGGCCGACAAACTCGCCCCGGCCCTGCGCCTGGTGGAAGAGGCGCTGCGGGAGCGATTCTTTCAGAATCTCTCGGCACGGCAGGTGGAGGTGCTGAAGGAAGAACTGACCAGCGGGCCGCCGATCCGCCGGTCCGATGCGCTGACCGCGCAAAGCGATATTGTCGACGTAGCACTGAAGCTCGCCGGCGAGGGGCGCATTTCCATCAGCAGCGCCGAGGAGATGGTTTAATGCCGGTTTTGCCTCCCATTTCCGTGACCCAAAGCACAGCACCCGCCGCGAATGCCGGTGCGGCAACGAACACCACAGCCTGGGCGGATGCGCTTGCCAACACCCAAACGCCGCCGCCGGAACATGCCGCCGCAACCGCAGCACAGGCGCCAGCCGTGGCAAAACATGCCGCCGGACAGACAGCGCATGGCCAAGCACAACCGGCCACGGAACCTCCCGTGGCTGCACAGACCAAAATGGCGAAAGCCACAAAGCCGCAAAGTGTTTATATTCCACCAGCCCCCAGCCGGACCGAGAAGAGAGACACACATCAGGCCAGCCCCGTTGTGGCCCAGGCCGCGTACACGCCACCATTGGCGAAAACCGCGGGCGAAACCGAGCAGAAAACCACTGCTGCCACAGCCGACGCCAAAACCAATGCCAGCGCAACCATAGCCAATCAGAATGCTCTGGGTGGCGATATAGCATCAGCTGAAGCCGGACCAACCGCTACACCTGCGAAGCCAACCGCAAAAGCCGAAACAATGCTGACGCCAGCAGTATCTTCCACAAATACTCAACCCAGCCTGCCTGCCGTTACCACAAACGATGTACACGCCCCTTCCACCACAACGCAGAGCCCAATGAAAGCTGATAAGACCAAGGCGCTACAGCCTTCCTCCAGCCAGCCAGCCACCGCCAGCACGGCGCAAGCTGTTAGCTTCCGGGCTACGCAAGTTACCGAAAATGCACCAGCACCCACAAAAGAAACCGAAAAATCTGCCACCCAGAACATGACCGCCCTTGGCAATTTTGCTCTGGGTTCAACCCAATCTGTTGTAGCCACGGCAACTAGCAGCCCGACGGCAAGCCTCAGCGCCGTGGCGCTAACCCCCAGCACCGCCCCCGCGGCGTTGGCCGCCACCGTTGTGGCGCTGCATCAATCAGGCCAGGCCGGCACGGTTTTGCGGCTGGACCCGCCAGGGCTTGGGCATCTTTCCGTGCAGGTGCGGCTGGGCGCGCAGGGGCAGGTGAATGTGCTGTTCGTGCCCAGCACCGCCGATGCCGCACAGGCGATACAAGCAAGCCTGCCCAACCTTGGCGCCGCCATGGCGCAATCTGGCCTCATGCTGGGCCAGGCGCAGGTAGGCGGGCAGTCTTTGCAGCAAGGCGGGCAAGGAGGCCAAAGCGGTTATTCGCCACCACGCCAGAATAGCCAGGCCAATTTTACCGCCGAACCGCAGGCAACGCCAAACGGGTTAAGCGCCTATGCTTGAGATCGATCCGCAGGCGGAGTCGCTTGACCTGCTTGATCCGATGCGCGCGCCCTTGCTGCGCTCAGTGCTTATGGAAACCTTGGCCGACCGCTTCATGCGGCAGATCGCCTTCGTATTTTTCCAGAAAATGCGCCATTCCGTGCAATTGCTTTCCTGCATTCACAACGTCATCAGCCATGAATCCGCGATGTCTGCCTTGCCGGAGGTGATGCTGGCCGGCATTTCGGAATTAACGCCGCTGCGCGGGCGCATGTTGCTGGCCATCGATGGCGATTTGATCGGTGCGATGGTGGATGCGATGTGCGGCGCCACCGCCGCGCACCCGTTCGAACGCTACGAGCTTTCCGCGCTGGAAACGCGCATCGGACGGCAGATGGTGGATATCGCCTTTGCCACCATTACCGAAACCTT